>NZ_JAYSFE010000070.1:0-24284 GCF_041913585.1 Allostella sp. | reverse complement strand
CGGCGCCGACCTCGCCTTCTTCCTGGTGCTGATGCAGCTCATGGTCATGCCGGACATCCTCATCGTCGAGAACTACCGGACGATGGGGCGGCTCGGCATCCTCGATTCGATCCCGGCGATCGCGCTGCCCTATGTCGCTTCGGCCTTCGGCATCTTCCTCCTGCGCCAGACCTTCAAGCAGGTGCCGCGGGAGCTCGACGAGGCGGCCCGGGTCGAGGGCGCGGGTCCGCTGCGCATCCTGCTCCGCATCTACGTCCCGCTGGCCAGGCCCATCTACCTCGCCTACGGGCTCGTCTCGGTCAGCCACCACTGGAACAACTTCCTGTGGCCGCTCATCGTCACCAACTCGGTCGAATCGCGGCCGCTCACGGTCGGCCTGCAGATCTTCTCCTCGACCGACCAGGGCATCGACTGGTCGATCATCACCGCCGCCACGCTCCTCACCTCCGGCCCGCTGCTGCTCGCCTTCCTCCTCTTCCAGCGCCAGTTCGTGCAGAGCTTCATGCGCGCTGGCATCCGGTGAAACCGCCGGTTGGCTGGTCGTTCGGCGGCGGCTAGACTCGCGCGAGGGGGCAGGCGCAACCGAGACCGGGGGGAGCCAGAGCGCGATGGCGGCGGTGCCCGCAGAATCCGACGGCGAGCCGCGCCTGCTCGAGCTCGACGACGTCCACAAGTCGTATCGCGTCGGGCCGGTCGACATCCCGATCGTCAAGGGCGTCACGCTCGCCATCCGGTCGGGCGAGGTGCTGTCGATCATGGGCAGTTCCGGTTCGGGCAAGACGACGCTGATGAACATGATCGGCCTGCTCGACCGCCCGTCGCAGGGCCGGGTCCGCATCCTCGGGCGCGACACGGCCGACGCCTCGCCCGACGCGCTGGCGGAGATCCGCAACCGCACCGTCGGCTTCGTCTTCCAGCAGTTCTTCCTGCTGCCGCGCCTGTCGGCGCGCGAGAACGTCGAGCTGCCGCTGACCTACCGCGCCGTGCCGGATGCCGAGCGGCGGCGGCGGGCACAGGCAGCGCTGGAGCGGGTCGGCCTCGGCAAGCGCTCCGGCCACCGGCCGGCGGAACTGTCCGGCGGCGAGCGGCAGCGCGTCGCCATCGCGCGGGCCATCGTCGGCGAGCCGCGCCTCGTCCTGGCCGACGAGCCGACCGGCGCGCTCGACACCAGGACCGGTGCCGAGGTCATGCGCCTCTTCCAGGAGCTGAACCGCGAGCGCGGCACGGCCCTCGTCATCGTCACCCACGACCCGCACGTCGCGGAGCAATGCCCGCGGCGGGTCGTCATGAGCGACGGCCGGCTGGTCAACGACAGCGGCGTCTTCGCGCACGCCGGCCGACGGACGGCAGCATGATCCGCGTCCTCTCCGAGGCGATCCGCAACCTCGCCGGCAACAAGCAGCGCTCGCTGCTGGCCCTGCTCGGCATCGTCATCGGCACCGGGTCCGTCATCGCGATGGTCAATATCGGCGCCATCGTCCGCCAGGAGGCGCTGCGCCAGTTCGAGGCGATGGGCACCGACCTCGTGACGCTCTCCGCGCGCGGCAGCGGCGAGGCCGCCGGGTTCCGGCCGGACGAGATCACCCGCCTCCCCGACCGCCTGCCCGGCGTCCGGGTCGCCGCCGCCTACGGCCAGCGCGGCGAGCAGTTCGACCTGCCGGGCGCGCCGCCGATGCATGGCGCGCTCATCGGCGCCACCCCCGATTTCCTGCGCGCGGCCGAACTGACGGTCGCCGAGGGCCGCGCGCCGTCCTTCTTCGACGCGGCCGAACTCTTCGCCGTCGCCGGCCGGGACATCGCCGCGCACTGGCGGCAGGCCGGCCTGTCCCTGGGGCCGGGCGACCGGATCGCCGGCCCGGACGGCTTCTACCTCACGATCGTCGGCCTCCTCGCGCCGGCGACGCTCAACCCGTTGATCCCGATCGACATGAACAAGGCGCTGCTGATGTCGGTGCCGGCGTTCCAGCGCATCGCCCCGGACACCGGGCTGACCGGCGCCGTGCTGCGGGCGGCACCCGGCACCGATCCCCGACTGCTCGCCCAGGGGGCCGAGGCGCAGCTCCGCGGCGGCCCGCCCGGCCGCGTCGTGCAGGCGCGCAGCGCCGAGCAGATCATCGCCCAGATGGCGGGCCAGATGCGCCTCTACACGCTGCTGCTCGGCGCCATCGGCGGCATTTCGCTGATCGTCGGCGGCGTCGGGGTGATGAACGTCATGCTGGTGGCGGTCACCGAGCGGCGGCGCGAGATCGGCATCCGCATGGCGATCGGCGCGCGGCGGCGGTCCATCGTGACGATGTTCCTCGTGGAGGCGCTGTGCCTGTCGCTGGCCGGCGGCGTCCTCGGCACCGCGATCGGCATCGGCACCGCCTATGCCGCCGCGCACTTCGCCGGCTGGACCTTCACGGTGGCGATGGCGGCGATCCCGCTCGGCGCCGGCGTCTCGGCGCTGGTCGGCGTGCTCTTCGGCTACCTGCCGGCGCGCCAGGCCTCGCGCGTCGACCCGATCGAGGCGCTGCGCTACGAATGACGGCGATGCGGACCCGGGCAGCCCTGAGCGGCGTGCTGGCGACCATCGCCCTGATGGCCGCGGCGACCGCGGACCTGCGCGCCCAGCCGGCCGCGGCCGCCGGCGAGGCCCCGTCCCCGCGCACGGTCGCCATCTCCCTCTCGGAGGCGGTCGCCCTGATGCTGCGCGACAACCGCAGTGTCCGCAGCGTCCTGCTGAGCCGGGCGGTCGACGATTTCAACCTCCGGGTCGCGGAAGACCAGTTCAATCCGCAGTTCGCCCTCGCCGGGTCCGCCGGCTATTCGCGGCCGCAGCGGGCGCCGGGCGACCCGCGCCCGGCGACCACGCTGTCCGCCGGCTGGACGCCCAGCGTGTCGCTGGCGCTGCCCTACGGCACGCGGATCGTCGCCACCGCGCCGGGCGGCTTCAGCCGCGACCGCGACGGCAACCGCTTCGACCAGGGCATCGACATCGGCATCCTGCAGCCGCTGCTGCGCGGTGCCGGCAGCGACGTCGCCACCGCGTCGCTGGAGATCGCGCGAATCAACCGCCGCGTCCAGGCGCTCGCCACCGAGAGCGCCATCGTCGGCAACATCGTGCTCGCGATCCAGGCCTATCGCCGGCTGATGCAGGCCGGCGAGCAGGTGCGCATCGCCGAGGACTCGCTGCGCCGCGCCGTCGACCTGATGGCGGTCAATCGCCAGCTCGTGGCCGCCGGCCGGCTGGCGGAGGTCGAGATCGTCCAGAGCGAGGCCAACGTCGCGCGCCAGGAACTGGCGCTCTTGTCCGCGCGCAACGGGCTGGACGCCGCCCGCCTCGACCTGGTGCAGATCCTGGCGCTCGACACGGCCGTCGGCCTGACGCCGACGGAGGGAGTGCGCATCGAGCGCCGCACCTTCGACCTGCGGCAGTCGCTGGAGACGGCGCGCACCAACCGCCCCGACTATCGCCAGTCCCATCTGCAGGTCGAGATCGCCCGGCTCAACCTGCGGCTGGCGGAGGACGGGCTGCGCTGGGAGGTCAACGCCGTCGCCGCCGCCTCGGTCGATTCCGGCGAACGGACCTTCGGGGCGACCCTGCGGCGGGCGGTGCGGACCGAGCCCGCCTTCACCCTCGGCCTCGAGCTCCGGATCCCGCTCTCCAACCTCTCCGACCAGGCGCGCGCCGTCTCCGCCCGCATCGCCCTGCAGCAGCAGGAACTGGCGCTGCGCGACCTGGAACAGCGCCTCGAGGCGCAGGTCCGCAACGGGCTGCGCCAGGTCGAGATCGGCTGGCAGTCGCAGCGTCTGGCGGAGCTGGCGGTGCGTCTCTCGGAACAGAAGCTCGACGTCGAGCGGCAGCGGCTGCGCGCCGGCCGCAGCTCCAACTTCCAGGTGGTGGCGTTCGAGGACGACCTCGTGCGGGCCCGCACCGACCTCCTGAATGCCCGCATCGGCTATCTCAACGCCCTGACCGCCCTCGACGACGTGCTCGGCGTCACGCTCGCGGCCTGGGGCGTGCGCGTGGAGGCGATGTGACGGCCTCGCCCCGCCCCGGCGCCGAGCACGCGCTCCACGTCGTCGAGAGCATGACGAGCGGCGTCGTCACGCTCGACCCCGAGGGCCGCGTCACCGCCATCAACCAGCAGGCCGCGCGGATCATCGGCCTCGACCGCGAGG
This sequence comes from Allostella sp., assembly GCF_041913585.1. NCBI lineage: Bacteria > Pseudomonadati > Pseudomonadota > Alphaproteobacteria > Rhodospirillales > Allostellaceae > Allostella > Allostella sp. Next base: position 20,120 of record NZ_JAYSFE010000070.1, on the reverse strand, counting down.
CCATCACCGGCCAGAGCCTGGTCGCGACCCTGCTCGAGGACCCGGCCAACGAGCACCTGACCGACACCATCGTCGAGGCGAGCTACGACGCCTCCGGCCGCTACCACCGGCAGGTCGAGCTGTACCAGGGCGAGCGGCGGCGGGTGCTGGACCTCCGGGCGAACCTGCTCCGCGACGGCCAGGGAACGGTCGGCGGCGTCGTCCTGGTCATCGACGACGTCACCGAGACGGCGCTCCTGCGGGCCTCCGAGCAGCGGCTGGCGGAAGAGCTGCGGGTCCGCAACGAGAAGCTGACCGAGGCCTATCGCGGGCTCGAGGAGAAGACGCAGACGCTGGCCGACACCCGCCGCCGCGTCCGCCGGTTCGGGCTGGCCGGCCTGCTGCTCGCGGCCGTGGCGGCCGGCGGTGCCGGCTGGTACGCCTGGACCGCCGACGCGCCGCCCGCCCGGCCGCGCCCGGCCGCCGGCGCGCCCGGCGAGGCGCCCGGCCTGACGCTGGTACCCCGACCGCTGCGCCAGACCGTGAGCGTTTCCGGGACGATCGAGCCGGGCAAGGTGGTCGAGGTCACCGCCCCCTTCGCCGGCGAGATCCTGGCGCGCGACTTCGTCTACGGCGCCCGGGTCGAAGCGGGGCGCGAACTGCTGCGGCTCGACGGCGGCGACATCGAGCGCGAACGCCGCAAGGCGGTGGCGGCGGCGATGACCGCCCGCCAGAAGCTGGACGACCTCCGCGACTGGGAGCGCGGCAACGAGGTGCAGCGCGCCCGGCGGCAGCTCGCGCAGATGCGGCAGAACCTGGAGCGGACCCAGCAGCAGGTCCAGGCCGCGGGCGACCTCCTGAAGCGCGGCATCATCGCCCGGCAGGAGCATGACAGCCTCCTGCAGCAGCAGCGCCAGATCGAGCTCCAGGTCTTCTCGTCCGAGCAGGACCTCGCGGCCACCCTGCGCAAGGGTTCGCCCGACCAGGTGACGATCGCGCGTCTGGAGTCCGCCACCGCCGAGGAGAAGCTGGCCGAACTGACGCAGCAGCTCGGCGCGGCACGCATCCTGGCCCCGGTGTCCGGCGTCGCGCTGCGGCCGCGGGCACCGGCGACGGCGGCCGGCGCCGAGGCGGCGGCCAGCCGCGAGCTGGCCGTCGGGGCGCGCGTCGAACAGGGGCGGACGCTCCTGGAGATCGGTGACCTGTCGTTCCTCGCCGTCCGCGGCCAGGTCGACGAGGTCGATGTCGGCCGCGTCCGGCCGGGCCTCGCCGTCGCCGTCCGCAGTGCCGGGTTCGGCGGCCGGGCACTCGCCGGCCGGGTCGAGGCGGTCTCCTCGCAGGCGACGCTGGAGCGCGGCGGCCGGACGCCGCGCGCCCGCTTCGACGTCCTCGTCACCATCCGGGAGCTCGACGAGGCGGTCCGCGAGCGGCTGCGGATCGGGATGTCGGCCGCGCTCGAGATCGTCCTCTACGAGAACCCGGCGGCGCTGCTCCTGCCGCCCGACCGCATCCGTCGCGGCCCGAACGGGCCGGTCGCCCGCGTCCGCCCCGGCGGCCAGGGCGACCCGAGGGAAGTGCCGCTGACGCTCGGCGTCAGCCTGCCGGAGGGGATCGAGGTGACGGCCGGCCTCGCTCCCGGCGACGTGGTGCTCGCCCACTGACGACACGGACCGGGCCGCAGCCGGCTTGATGCCCGCCGCCGCCACCGCTAGTCACGGGGGATATCTGGACCAATCCGCGTCGAGGGAAGCGCAGGACCGCATGAAGCTCATCACCTGGAACATCCAGTGGGGTCTCGGCATCGACGGCCGGCTCGACCTCGCGCGCGTCGTCGCCGATGCGCGCCGCATCGCCGATTTCGACGTCCTGTGCCTCCAGGAGGTCGCCGACAATTTCCCCGAACTGAAGCAGAGCCGCGGCGAGAACCAGTTCGCCGAGCTGGCGGCGCTGCTGCCCGGCCATACCGCGATCGAGGGCGTCGCCGTCGACCTGCCCGACGGCAAGGGCGGGCGCAAGCGGTTCGGCAACATGATCCTGTCGCGCCTGCCGGTCGGCCGGGTGCTGCGGCACGCCGCCCCCTGGGTCGCCGACGGCCACCGCTCGATGCCGCGCCTCGTCATCGAGGCCGTCGTCCATGCCGCGTTCGGCCCGGTCCGGGTGATGACGACGCACCTCGAATTCTACTCGGCCGACCAGCGCTCGGCCCAGGTGGCGACGATCCGCGACGCCCATCGGGTGGCGGCCGAGCGCGCCCTGCGGCCGCCCAGGGCCGGCAACGGCACCTTCGACCCGGACGTCCAGACGCCGTCCGCGATCCTGACGGGCGACTTCAACATGACGCCGGACGAGCCGATCCTCAGGGCGCTGCTCGACCCGTTCGGGGACGGCGTACCGGCCTTCCGGGACGCCTGGACGGTCGCCCATGGCGACGTCCCGCATCCGCACTCCTTCTGTATCTACGAGCAGTTGCACAAGCCGCCACACACCAGCGACTACGTCCTGGTCACCGAGGATCTGGCGCCGCGCGTCCGCAATCTCGTCTACGATACCGCGACCCAGGTGTCGGACCACCAGCCGGTGCTGCTGGAACTCGCCTGAGGGGCGCCTTCACAGCCCGCGGGCCCCGATGCCGATCACCAGTGCCGTCTATGCCCGCGCGACCGTCGCCATCCTGGTGGCGGGCGCGCTGGCCCTCCTCGCGATCGTCGGCGCCTCGGTCTGGCTCGTCGAGCAGACGTCCGACCATGCCGAGGATCTGATCGCCGCCCAGCAGCTCCGTGCCCGCACCAGCGCCCTGCTCGGTTCGGTGCAGGATGCCGAGACCGGCCAGCGGGGCTTCGTCATCACTGCCGACGAGCGCTATCTGCTGCCCTACGAGGACGCTCGGGCGCGGCTCGCCGACCAGCTCGCCTGGCTGCACGAGCAGACGCGGTCGCGGCCGGCCAAGCGGCTGCTCCTCGAGCGCATCCGCGCCCTGATCGACCGCAAGCTCGCGGAACTCGAAGCGACGATCACGCTGGTCCGCGCCGGCCGCAGCGACGAGGCGGTCGCGCTGGTGCGCACCGACCAGGGCCGCGAGACCATGGACGGCCTGCGCCGGGCCCTCCAGGAGCAGCTCCGCGCCATCGACGAGCGGATCGCCGGCGACATCGCCGCCACCCGGGCGAGCGCCGATTTCCTCAACTGGACCGTGCTCGCCGGCGCGCTCGCGATCGCGCTGCTGGCCCTCGGCTCGGTGTGGGTTTCCGCGCGCTACGCCCGCGACCTCGTCCGGGCCCGGCAGGAGGTGCTGGAGCTCAATTTCAGCCTCGAGGAGCGGGTCGCCGAGCGGACCTCCGAGCTGGCGCGCGCCAACGACGAGATCCAGCGCTTCGCCTACATCGTCAGCCACGACCTGCGGGCGCCGCTGGTCAACGTCATGGGCTTCACCAGCGAGCTCGAGGTCTGCCTCGCGACCCTCCAGCGCCACGTCGAGGCGACGGAGGCGGCCGCCGGGCCGGAACTCGCGGCCGAGGCGCGCCAGGCCGCGTTCGAAGACCTGCCCGAGGCCCTGCGCTTCATCCGCAGCTCGACCACGCGCATGGACCGGCTCATCAACGCCATCCTGAAGCTCTCGCGCGAGGGCCGGCGGACGCTCGCCGCCGAGCGGGTCGACATGACGGCCCTGCTCGACGCCGTCGCCGCCGGCGTGCAGCACCAGCTGCAGGCGGGCGATGGCGCGATCGCGGTCGAGAAGCCGGTGCCGGACCTCGTCTCCGACCGGCTCGCGGTCGAGCAGATCTTCGGCAATCTCGTCGACAATGCCGTCAAGTATCTCGACCCGGCGCGGCCCGGCCGGATCGTCGTGCGCGGACGCATGGAAGGCGCCCGCGCCGTCTACGAGGTCGAGGACAACGGCCGCGGCATCGCCCCGCAGGACCACGAGCGGATCTTCGAGCTCTTCCGCCGCTCCGGCACCCAGGACCGGCCCGGCGAAGGCATCGGCCTCGCCCATGTCCGGACGCTCGCCCGGCGCCTCGGCGGCGACGTCACGGTCGCGTCGGCGCTTGGTCGCGGCACCACGTTTAGAGTAATTCTACCGCGCAAGGCTGCCGGCTTCGCCGCCAAGCCGCCCGCCTGAAGGAACCCGCCATGAACGCAGCCGCCCAGGCCGTGACCATCGTCATGATCGAGGACGACGAGGGGCACGCGCGCCTCATCGAGAAGAACATCCGCCGTGCCGGGGTCCACAACGAGATCGTGCCCTTCGCCGACGGCACCAGCGCACTCGCCTACCTGTTCGGCGCGGACGGTTCGGGCCAGGTCAGCGCCGGGCGCGGCCTGCTCATCCTGCTCGACCTCAACCTGCCGGACATGACCGGCGTCGACATCCTGGCCAAGGTCAAGGCCAACCCGCACACCCGCCGCTCGCCCGTCGTGGTCCTGACCACGACCGACGACCAGCGCGAGATCCAGCGCTGCTACGACCTCGGTGCCAACGTCTACATCACCAAGCCGGTCAACTACGAGGCGTTCGCCAACGCCATCCGCCAGCTCGGCCTGTTCTTCGCGGTGATGCAGGTCCCGGAGATCGACTGACCGTGAGCGAGCCGCGCCCGCGCCTCCTCTACATCGACGACGATCCGGCGATCGCGCGCCTCGTCCGGCGGACGCTGGAGGCGCGGGGCTTCGCCTTCGAGCACGCCAGCGACGGCGCCGCGGGCCTCGCCCGCATCGCCGCCGGCGGGATCGACGTCGTGGCGCTCGACCACCACATGCCGGGGGAAACCGGCCTCGACCTGCTGCCGCGCATCCGGACCCTCCCCGACGCCCCGCCGGTCGTCTACGTCACCGGCTCGGAGGACAGCCGCGTCGCCGTCGCCGCGCTCAAGGCCGGCGCCGCCGACTATGTCTGGAAGGACGTCGAGGGCACCTTCCGCGAACTCCTGGCGGAGGCCGCCGGCCAGGCGCTGGAGACCGAGCGCCTCCACCGCGCCAAGGAGGCGGCCGAAGCCGAGACCCGAGCCGCGCGCGACCGCGCCGAAATGCTGCTGCGCGAGGTCAACCACCGGGTCGCCAACAGCCTGGCGCTGGTCGCCGGCCTCGCCTTCATGCAGGCGCAGACGCTCCAGGACCCGGCCGCCAAGGCGGCGCTGGAGGAGATGCAGGCGCGCATCAACGCCATCGCCGGCCTGCATCGGCGGCTCTACACCACCGACGACGTGCGCGTGGTCGAGATCGACGCCTATCTCCGGAGCCTCGTCGAGGAACTCCAGGCGGCGATGCGGGCCGGCGGCCGCGACCATCCGATCCGGCTCGAGGCCGAAACCGTCCGCGTGCCGACCGACAAGGCGGTGTCGATCGGGGTGGTCGTCACCGAACTCGTCACCAATGCCTACAAGTATGCCTATCCCGCCGGGACCTCGGGCGAGATCCGCGTCCGCGTCCACCGGCAGGAGCCGGACGGCCTGTCGCTGGTGGTGGAGGACGACGGCATCGGCTGGACCGGCGATGGCCAGCCGCGCGGCACCGGGCTCGGCTCGCGCATCGTCAAGGCGATGGCGACCGCGCTGCGGACGACCGCCCGCTTCGACGCGACCCACCGCGGCACGCGCGTCGTGCTCGATTTCGCCCTGTAGCCCCCGACCGCGCGCCCCTCAGGGGCGGATCTCGATCTCGGTCCCGTCCGCGACCATCGCCCAGATCTCCTCGATCTCGGCGTTGCGGACGGCGATGCAGCCCTCCGTCCAGTCGCGCTTCTTCTGCGCGCGCTCCCACGAGCGCGGGTTGTTGGGCTGGCCGTGGATCATGATGAGGCCGCCCGGCGACAGGCCGCGCGCCCGGGCGCGCGCCCGGTCCTCGGCGTTCGGGTAGGAAATCTTGAGGGCGCGGTGGAAGCCGCTGCGGTCGTTGCGGCCCTCGATCTGGTAGACCCCCTCCGGGGTCCGCCCGTCGCCCTCGTGCTGCTTGTGCCCGAGCGTCTGCCAGCCGAGGTCGACCCGGTAGGTGCGAATCGGCTGGCCGTCGCGCATCAGTTCGAGGCGGCGGTCCATCTTGTGGACGACGATCCGGTCGGCCATCGGCGGCAGCGGCGCGGCGTCGGGCGGGGTCAGGCTGGCGAGACGGAAGCGCGGCAGGGGCGGCGGGGCCGCGATGTCGTAGCGCACCGCATGGGCCGGCGCCGCGAACGATCCCGCGGTCAGCGCCGCGGTCTGTTCGCCGCGGACGGTTTCGGCCGCCGGCGGCTGGCCGACGGTGACGGGCCGGTCGACGCAGGCGGCGAGCACCGCCGCGACCATCGCAAACACCAGATTCCGCATCGCCCCCGACCCGATTCTCGCGCCCCTCGCCCCCGATCCCACCTCTAGGAGCGGTCCAGCGTCGCCATCAGTTCCCGCCATTCGCGCGGTCCGAGGCCGCTCGCCGCCTGGTCCACCGTCTCGCCGGCGAGCAGGCGCCGTACCACCGCCAGCATCCGCCCCGACAGGGTGGCCGCGCCGAGGCGGTAGTCGAGGAAGGCGTCGTACACCAGCGGCACCCACCGGCGCACCGCCTCCATCATCGCCTCGGCATAGACCCGGATTTCATACTGCGCATGCGGATCGGCGCGCAACGACAGGAAATGCAGGAGATTGTGCAGGTCGGTCTTCCAGTACCACTGGGTGTAGACGTTGAGCGTCAGGTTCATCCGCGCCAGCTCGCGCGCCAGCCCGGCGCGGTCCGGATCGGCGGCGTTGCCGTCCTCCGCCTCGTTCAGCATCCAGAGATAGTGGTCGTAGGTGCGCGCCGCGTCGTCGCGCAGGATCGCCAGCACGCGCTCGGCCTCGGGGCCGGTCAGCACCGCGCCCCGCCCCTGCCGGTTGACCGCCGACTGCGCCGCCAGTTGCTCCGGGGCCGGGACGTAGAACTCGCGGTCGAGGACCGAGTAGCGGGCGGAATACTCGTTCACGTTCGCCGTGCGGTGGCGGATCCACTGCCGCGCGACGAACACCGGGAGCTTCACATGGAACTTGATCTCGCACATCTCGAAGGGCGTGGTGTGCCGGTGGCGCATCAGGTAGTTGATGAGCCCGCGATCCTCGCTGACCTTGCGCGTGCCGCGCCCGTAGGAGACGCGCGCGGCCTGGACGACGGCGGCGTCGTCGCCCATGTAGTCGACGACCCGGACGAAGCCGTGGTCGAGGACCGGCAACGGTTCGTAGAGGATCTCCTCCAGGGCCGGCACGGTCGGCCGGAGGGTCGGTCGGGAGTCGGCGCGGGCTTCCGCGATTTCCCGCTGCTGGTGGTCGGTGAGCGCCATCGGCCCAACCTGTATCATACAAGGCCGCCATGTTCGCCTGGTTCGAGCGCCGCATCGACCCCTTCCGGCCCGCCCCCGTGGCCCAGCCGCCGGCCGGACTGGCGGCCTTCTACTGGCATTTCGTCGGCCAGGTCTGGCCGGTCTTCGCCGCACTCCTGGTCACCGGCGGCGCGGTGGCGCTGCTCGAGGTCGCGATGTTCCGCTACATCGCGCGCATCATCGACCTCTTGAAGGACACCGAGCCGGCGCGCTTCTTCGCCGAGCATGGCTGGAGCCTGCTCGGCATGGCGGCGGTGGTGCTGGTGCTGCGGCCGGCGCTGGGCCTCGTCCACGACATGATCGTCCGCCAGACCGTGGTCCCGAGCCTGACCAGCCTCGTGCGCTGGCAGGGCCACCGCTACCTCGTCCGCCAGAGCCTCGCCTTCTTCCAGAACGACTTCGCCGGCCGGCTGGCGACCCGCGTGCTGCAGACCGGCGTGTCCCTGCGCGAATCGGTGATGGAGGTCGTCGGCTCGGTCTGGTTCGTCGTCGTCTATGCCGCCAGCGCCATCGTCCTCTTCGCCGAGGCGGACCCGCTGCTGGCGCTGCCGCTCTCGGTGTGGATCGTCCTCTACGCGACGACTCTCCTCGTGATGGTGCCGCGGGTGCGCGAGCGCGCCCGCGCCGCCTCGGAGACGCGATCGGCACTGACCGGCCGGATCGTCGACAGCTACACCAACATCAGCACGGTCAAGCTCTTCGCCCATGCCGAGCGCGAGGACGCCTATGTCCGCCGGGCGGTCGAGCGCAACACCGACGCGGTGCGCGCCCAGGTGCGGCTGGTCACGATCATGAGCGGCATCATCTCGGCCCTGAACTGCGCCCTGATCGGCACGACCGTCGGCCTTGCGGTCTGGCTGTGGAGCCACGGAGCCGTCACCCAGGGTGCGATCGCGCTGACCTCGGGCCTCGCCATCCGCATCTACAACATGTCCGGCTGGATCATGTGGGTGGTGACCGGCATCTTCGAGAATGTCGGCGTCGTCCAGGAGGGCATGGAGACGCTGGCGCGCCCGCACACGGTCGTCGACCGGCCGGACGCGCAGGAACTGCGGGTGACGGCGGGCGGCATCGTCTTCGACCGCGTCCGCTTCCATTACGGCCGGCCGACGGGCGTCATCGAGGAACTGTCGCTCACGGTGCGGCCGGGCGAGCGGCTGGGGCTGGTCGGGCGGTCCGGGGCCGGCAAGTCGACGCTGGTCAACCTGCTGCTGCGGTTCCACGACCTGGAAGGCGGCCGCATCCTGATCGACGGCCAGGACATCGCCCGGGTGACGCAGGAGAGCCTGCGCGCCGCCATCGGCGTGGTGACGCAGGACACCTCGCTGCTGCACCGCTCGGTCCGCGACAACATCCGCTACGGGCGGCCGGATGCGGACGACGCCATGATCGCCGACGCGGCGGCGCGCGCCCATGCCGACCTCTTCATCCCCGATCTCGTCGACCCGCAGGGCCGCACCGGGCTCTCGGCCCATGTCGGCGAGCGCGGCGTCAAGCTCTCGGGCGGGCAGCGGCAGCGGGTGGCGATCGCCCGCGTGCTGCTGAAGGACGCGCCCATCCTGGTCCTCGACGAGGCGACCTCGGCCCTCGATTCCGAGGTCGAGGCGGCGATCCAGGAGGATCTCGACGAGCTGATGGCGGGCAAGACCGTGATCGCCATCGCCCACCGGCTGTCGACGATCGCCCGCATGGACCGGCTCGTCGTCATGGACCGCGGCCGGATCGTCGAGATCGGGACGCATGCCGAGCTGGTGGCGGCCGGCGGCATCTATGCCGGGCTGTGGCGGCGGCAGTCGGGCGGGTTTCTCGGCGCCGACGCCGTGGCGGCGCAGGCCGCCGACTGATACTAACCGGGCGCCCGGCCTTGACCCAGGTCAATGCCGGTCCGCCCCCGCCGGCGCCATCGTCCCGCCGACCCTACGGAGACCGTCATGACCCACCACCACGCCGTCGTCTGGCTCGACCACCACGAAGCCCGGATCTTCGCCTTCAACCCGGATCAGGCCGACCGCACGGTGCTGCATGCCCACGGCCAGCACGGCAATCTCCGCCATGGCAAGGGGCACCTGATGGGTCGCCGGAGCCCGCCCGACCGCGAGTTCCTGCAGGCGATCGTCGACGCGGTGAAGAACGCCCCCGAGATCCTGGTCGTCGGCCCGGGCCAGGCGAAGCTCGAGCTCCTGAAGTACGTGCACGAGGCGGTCCCGGCGCTCGCCGACCGGATCGTCGGCGTCGAGACGCTCGACCACCCGACCGACAACCAGATCGTCGCCCACGCCCGGACCTACTTCCTGCGCGCCGACCGGATGCTGCCGCAGCACTGACAGACCGTCCGGCCTGCGCTCCGGCGGCCCCGCGGCCGCCGGCCGTCAGGCGGCGAGATCGTTGCGGACGAGCCCCTTCTCCATCTCCAGGCAGTCGAGCCGCGTGCCGTCCGTGAGCCGGATGGCGTAGGGCCGGACCCGGCGCCAGCCGAGCGCCTCGTAGAGCGGAATGCCGGAGAGCGTCGCGGCCAGCCGCATGTGCTCGACCCCGAACAGCACGGCATCCTCCTCGGCCAGCGCCATGATCCGGGTGGCGACGCCGCGGCGCGCATGGTCGGGGCAGACGAAGACGCTGCGCACCGTCGCCAGGGCGGTCGGCAGCATCGCCGGTCCCTCGCCGGCATAGGCCGGGCGCTGGCGCGACCAGCCGCCGCTGCCGACCGGTCGCCCGGCGCGGTCGATCGCGATGAAGTAGTGCCCCTCGTCGACGACGCGGTCGTCCATGGTGCCGACCTGGGCGAGGAAGCGCTCGACCGCGTCGACGCCGTAGAACCGGCCGCCCAGCGTGCGCATCGAGCGCGCCTGCATCTCCCGGACGGCGGCGATGTCGGCCGCCGTCGCCTTCCGGATCCGGTAGTCGTCGAACTGCATGTCGCTTCCTCCGTCTTGGGCCGCCGGGACGGACCCGGCTCCGACGCGGTGGGTCGCTGCGAGCGCGCGGACGGTTCTGTCGGCGGCGGCGGGACGGTATCTTCGCCGGCAGGGCGACTCGGGGACGCTGGGGGGCAGACGAACATGGCGGGATGGTGGCGCACGGCGGCGGCGGCCGGGCTGATGGCGGCGCTCGCCGCCTGCGGAGCCGGCGAGACGGGCCGGGGCGCGGGCGCGGCCGGCGGACGGCCGGTGGTGACCGCGGGCGGCGTCGTCATCGACGCCAGCTACGCGCCGCTGCCGGGCTGGGCCGAGGACGACGCCAGCGCCGCGGTCGCCGCCTTCCGCCAGTCCTGCGTGCGGCTGTTGCGGCAGCCCGCGAGCTACCCGCTCGGCCCCGACGGCCTGGCGGGCCGCGTCTCCGACTGGGTCGAGCCGTGCCGCGCTGCGGAGCAGGTGCCGGCCGGGCCGGCGGCCGCCCGCCGCTTCTTCGAGCAGTGGTTCCAGCCGCTGGCGCTGGGGGGCGGCGAGAGCGGGCTCTTCACCGGCTACTACGAGCCGGAACTGCGCGGCTCGCGCACCCGCACCGCCAAGTTCGACACGCCGCTCTACCGCATGCCGCCCAAGATGCGGCGGATGCCGACCCGCGGCGAAATCCAGAACGGTGCGCTCGCCCGCCGCGGGCTGGAACTGCTGTGGGTCGACGACCCGGTCGATGCCTTCTTTCTGGAGATCCAGGGCTCGGGCCGGGTGCGCCTGACCGACGGAACCGTGGTCGGCGTCGAGTATGCCGGCCAGAACGGCCATCCCTACTATCCCGTCGGCCGGGCGCTCGTGCGCTGGGGCGAACTCGACAACGAGGCCGTCTCGATGGCCGCCATCCGCGACTGGATGCGCCGCAATCCGCACCGCATGCGGACCCTGAAGGCGACCAACCAGAGCCACATCTTCTTCCGGCTCAAGGACACGGTCGGCGCCCGTGGCGCCATGGGCGTGCCGCTGACGGCCGGGCGGAGCCTCGCCGTCGACCCCCGGAACGTGCCGCTCGGCGTGCCGGTCTGGGTCGACCTCGCCGACGCGCCGACCGTCGGCGGCATCGTCCGCCGGCTCGTCGTCGCCCAGGACACCGGCGGCGCGATCAAGGGCCCGGTGCGGGGCGATCTCTTCTGGGGGGTCGGCGACGAGGCGGCGGCCGCGGCCGGAGCGATGCGCGCCCGCGGCCGGGCCTGGATGCTGGTGCCGCGCCAGCGCACGCTCGGGATCTCCGCGTCCCGGTAGGTCCCCGCCGCCGACGGCCGCACCAAGGGGGGTGCGGCGGCCGGGGCCGGGGCAAGGCTACCAGGAGCGCGCCGGCCCGACGTCGAGGTGGAGGAAGCCGGCCCGCGGATAGGCGCCGACGCCACCCCGTTCCAGCTTGACCGCGACCGCCCGCACCGCGAGCAGGTTGCGGTCCGGCAGCACGACGTCGAGCGCCTGCCCGCGCGTGTGGTAGCTGTCGCGGGCGACCGACCGGTCGCGCCGCCGCCGGGCGCCGTTGGTCTCGGGCGACCGGTAGCCGGAGACGATCTTCGTCGGCTGCGCGTCGTCGACGCGGACCGCCTCCTGGAGGTCGTGCAGATAGTCGTAGACGCCGGGGTCCATCCGCGCGACCCGCCCCGAACGGTAGTCGCGCAGGAACCGGCTCAACTGCTGGAGGGCGTCGGGCTGGTAGCGGCCGTCGCGGAAATAGGCGACGTCGATGGTTTCCAGGGTGTTGACGTTGTAGAGGTGCAACCGGCGATCCGGTCTGCCCTCGGCCACGACGGCGAGCGCCGGGCGGGCGACGATGACGGCCAGGCTGGCCGCCAGGCCGCCGAGCAGTCGACGACGCGACGGCATCCCCATGCCGCCGAAGTCGTTCGGCTGGTCTGTCATGAAACAGCTCTCCCCAAGCTTTTCGGATGACGCCGCACCCCGGGAACGGAGGCGGCGGGCGGCCCTGGCGTCATGCCCCCCAGCGATGACGGGCCGCGGGGCGATCCCCTGGAACGGGGTCGCCCGGTGTCGTGTCTGGTGCTCAGCCCTCCTTCTTGTCGTCCGGGCCGCCGGCGCGCAGCCCGTAGATGTCGTCACGAACCACCAAGGCCCCCGAATCGTCGACCCAGGCGGTCTGGTAGACGAGATAGACCGGCCAGCGCTTGCGCAAGGCGACGGTGCGGGTCTCCCCGACGTCGATCGCCGCCGCCAGGCGTTCCGGCGGCCAGTCCGGCTGGGTGGAAAGCAAGAGTTCTGCCAGTTCGATCGGCTTCTCCAGCCGGATGCAGCCGGAACTGAAGTTGCGCGCGCTGCGCTTGAAGAGGTGGCGGTCCGGCGTGTCGTGGAGATAGATCGCGTGCCGGTTCGCCATGTTGAACTTGATGCGGCCGAGCGCATTCTTCGGGCCGGGGTCCTGGCGCACCCGCACCGGCCCCATCGGCGAGCTGAGCTGGGCGCCGTCGACCATCGACAGCGGCACTTCGGGCGCCGACTGGCTCCATCCCGCCAGCACCCGGTAGCCCTTCTCGGCGAAATAGCCGGGGTTGCTGCGGAGCTTCGGGAACAGATCCTCGCGCGCCAGCTTCTCCGGCGCGTTCCAGAACGGGTTGAGGACGAGGTCGGTGATGTCGCTGCGCATGATCGGCGTCTGCCGGTAGGGCCGGCCGACCACCACCTTCATCGTCATCGCCTGCTGGCCGCCGCGCGTCACCGTCAGGTCGTAGCCGGCCATGTTGACGATGATGTGGTCGGCCTCCAGCCGGCGCGGCAGCCAGCGCAGCCGCTCCATGTTCTCGATGACGATGCGCCGGCGCTCGCGGTCGTCCATGTTGAGCGCCCACAGCGTCCGCCCGCCGACGAGACCGTCGTCGAGCAGGGCCAGCCGGCGCTGGAAGCTGCGGACGGAGCGGGTCAGCCCCTCGTCGTAGCGGGCCCAGTCGCCGCCCTCGCCGTAGCTGGGCGTGGCGAAGGCGAGCTCTTCCTCGTCCGACCACTCGCCCTCCGCCTCCATGCGCTCGCGGACCGGCACGACCCGCGGGTCGCGCACGCCCGGACGCAGGATCGGACCGTCGGCGATGGCCTTCTCGGTCGGCTCCTTCTGGGCATCGAGGCGGGCGAGCGCCGCGCGCAACCTGGCGTATTGCGGGTGCGGCGGCCGCAGCCCGTCGACCATCCGGGCGAGCGCGGCGGGCTCCGCATGGGCCGCGCCCGTCAGGAACTTCGCGAGGTCGAGCCGCTCGTGACGCCGGGTCAGGCTCTCGTCGACGACCTTCGCGTCGGGCCGGCCGTACCACAGGTCGTGGGCGTAGAGGGCGAGCGACCGGGTCAGCGCCACGTCGAGCTGGGCCAGCGCCGCGTCGCCGCGGCCGCCCCAGCGCGGCTCGACCGCGGCCAGATAGGTGCGGGCGTCGAGCCCGTCGGTGGCTGCGCCGCGCAGCAGGTCGCGGAGCGCCGCCGCCCGTTCGGCCGAGTCGACCCAGAGCGGCCGGTTGCGCCGGGCCCGGTAGGCGTCGGCAACCGCACTCCGCACCGCGGCGGTCGCGCCGCCATCGGGCTGGGACAGGGCCGCCGGCACTGCCGCGGCGATGTCGGCGCGGGCCGCGGGTGGAGAACCGAGAAGGGCGGCGAGGAGCAGGCCGCCCGCAAGCAGGAGGCGATGGGGAAGGCGCATCAGCCGAAGCGGTCCGCGATCATCCGGTCGAGGGCACGGATCGCCTGCGCCTCGCCGCCCTCGGGGCGGCCGGGACGCGCCGAGGCGTTCCAGGCGAACATGTCGAAATGCACCCAGGGCGTCGTCGGCGAGACGAACTCCTGGAGGTAGAGGGCGGCCGTGATCGAGCCGGCGAAGGGGCTCTCCGACACGTTGTTGATGTCGGCGACCTTGCTGTCCAGCCACTTGCGGTAGGGCTTCCACAGCGGCATCCGCCACACCGGGTCGCCGGTGGCGGCGGCGGCCGCCTGGATGTCGGCCGCGAGGCGCTCGTCGTTGCAGAACATGGCCGGCAGGTCGGGCCCGACCGCGACCCGCGCCGCTCCGGTGAGCGTCGCCATGTCGATCAGGATCTCGGGCTTCTCGGAATCGGCTTCGGCGAGCGGATCGCAGAGGATGAGCCGGCCCTCGGCGTCGGTGTTGCCGATCTCGACCGTCAGCCCCTTGCGGGTCGGGATGACGTCGAGCGGCTTGAAGGCGTTGCCGGAGACGAGGTTCTCGACCGCCGGGACCAGCACGCGCAGGCGGATCTTCCGCTGGCCGGCCATCAGCAGGCTGGCCAGCCCGAGCACGTTGGCCGAGCCGCCCATGTCCTTCTTCATCAGCTTCATGCCGGCGGCCGGCTTGAGGTCGTAGCCGCCCGAGTCGAAGCACACGCCCTTGCCGACCAGGGTCACCTTCGGCGCCGCCGGATCGCCCCAGGTGAGGTCGACGAGGCAGGGCGCCCGGCTCGACCCGCGACCGACGGCGTGAACCATCGGGTAGTTCTGCGCCAGCAGTTCGTCGCCCGTCAGCACCCGCACCTCGGCCCCGTGCCGGTGTCCGAGCGCGACTGCCGCCTGGGCGAGGTCGGCCGGCGCGAGGTCCTCGGCCGGCGTGTTCACGAGATCGCGGACCAGCCAGACCGCCTCGGCGAGCCGCGTCGCCTCGGCGCGGTCGGCCGCCGCCGGCCAGACGAGGCGGGCCGGCGCGCGCCGGCGCTTGCGGTAGCGGGTGAAGGCATAGGCGCCGATCGCCCAGCCGGCCGCCATCTGCGTCGCCAGCCCCCCGTCCGGGTCGCCGCCCAGCGCGTAGTCGCCCTCGGGCAGGCCGTCGGGCAGGCCCGCCAGCGCCCACAGGGGCTGCGCGGGGTCGTAGACCACGACGATCTCGGCGACCGCTCCGCCCGCGCCCGGGATGGCCAGGTGGCGCCCGGCCTCGCCCTTGAGGCCGTTGGCCGCCGCCCATTGCCGGGTCGCGCCCGGCGCCGTCTCGAGCCAGACCGGAAATGCGGACTCCGCGACGGGAACGAGGCGGATCGGCGCGGCGGCGCCGTCGACGAGGGCTTCTGTGGCGAGGGCGTGCATGGACACGGGCGTCGGACTCGGGAGTTGCGGTCGGAATCGCGCCAACCTCTACCCCGAGCCGCCGCCGAAGTCACGGTTGCGTCCGGTCGCAGCTTTCCTCTAACTGCCTCCTCGCCAACGAGAGGGGGCGCGAGCCGTGGCGGACCTGACGATCTACATCGGCAACAAGAACTATTCCTCGTGGTCGCTGCGGGGATGGCTGATGGTCAAGCAGAGCGGGATCGCGTTCGACGAGGTCGTGATCGCCCTCGACGAGCCGACCACGCGCGAGACCATCCTGCGCCACTCGCCGTCCGGCACCGTCCCGGCCATCCGCCACGGCGACCGCACGATCTGGGACAGCCTGGCGATCGGGGAGTATCTCGCCGAGCAGGCGCCCGAGGCCGGCCTGTGGCCCGCCGACGCGACCGCACGCGCGATGGCCCGCTCGGTCTCGGCCGAGATGCATTCCGGGTTCGCGGCCCTCCGGTCGCATTTCCCGATGAACATGCGCAGCACCTTCTCCGACCGCTTCCCGACGGCCGCCGCGCAGGCCGACATCAACCGCATCGCCGCCATCTGGCGCGACTGCCGGCGCCGCTTCGGCGGCTCGGGCGAGTTCCTCTTCGGCGAGTTCTCGATCGCCGACGCCATGTACGCCCCGGTGTGCAGCCGCTTCCGCACCTACAAGATCGAGATGGACGAGGTCGGCCAGGCCTACAGCGACGCCGTCTGGGCCCATCCGGCGGTGCAGGAATGGCTCCAGGCCGCCCGCAAGGAGCCGATGATCATCCCGTCGGCCGAGTTCTGAGCCCCCGGCCATGCACTGGACGCCCCGCCGCGAGCGCTTCCGCGCCGTTCTCGCCGCCGATCGCTGCTTTCATCCGGGCTCGGTCTACGACGCCATCTCGGCCCGGATCGCCGAGGATCTCGGGTTCGAGATCGGCATGTTCGCCGGCTCGATCGGGTCGATGTCGGTGATCGGCGCCCCCGACCTCATCACCCTGACGCTGACCGAGTTCGCCCAGCAGGCCTACCGCATCAACCGCGCCGGCGGGCTGCCGCTGATGGTCGACGCCGACCACGGCTACGGCAACGCGCTCAACGTCAAGCGCACGGTCGAGGAACTGGAGTCGGCCGGCGTCGCCGCCCTCACCATCGAGGACACCGACCTGCCGCAGCCGTTCGGCACGCTGGGCAGCACCCGGCTGGTGCCGATCGCCGAGGGCGTCGGCAAGATGAAGGCGGCGCTGGCCGGCCGCCAGGACCCGTCCCTCGTCATCGTCGGCCGCACCAGCGCCGTACAGGTGACCGGAGTCGAGGACGCGATCGCCCGGGCCCGGGCCTACGAGGCGGCGGGCGTCGATGCCCTCTTCTTCGTCGGCATCAAGGCCAAGGCGGAACTGGAGGCGATCCGGGCGGCGGTCCGCCTGCCGCTGATGCTGGGCGGTACGCCGCCCGCGCTCCGCGACCCGGCCTGGCTCGCCGCCAACGGGGTCCGCGTCGCCCTCCTCGGCCACCAGCCGTTCGCGGCCGCCGTCCAGGCGACCTATGCCGCCCTGAAGGCGATCCGCGAAGGCGCCGACCCCGACCGCCTGCCGGGCCTCGCCCCGGCCGACCTCATGAAACGGGTGACGCGCGAAGACGATCACCGGCGCTGGCAGCAGGACTGGCTGGCCGGCTGACATCGGGCCCGCCGGCGGTGGCCGGCAGCGCCAGCAGCCGGTCGAGGGCATCGGCGTCGCCCAGCACCGCCAGCCGCTCGGCGCGCGACAGGGCCGGCAGCAGTTCCTCCCGGCTCGCCGCCGCGGCGATGCGGGCCCGGGCGACGGCAAGCGCCGCGTCGATCGCGTCCGGACGGGGCCTTGCGACGGGCGGCAGCATCCGGCGGTGCGCGTCGAGCAGGTCGGGATCGCCGGCGAGCGCGGCCGGCGCGTCGGCCGGCGCAGCAATTCCGGCCAGTTGGCGCCGCAGTTCGGCGGCGCGGCGCAGTTCCGCCGGCGGCGCCACCTCCTCCGGCGTGCGCCACAGGCCGGCCGCGGCGAGCCGCTGCCCGGCCGTGGTGCTGGCGGCCAGCGCCACCAGCGGGATCGCCAGCGCGAGGCCCGCCACCACCGGCGACATCCACAGGAGCAGGTGCGGCGAGACCGCCCAGGCGCCGGCGCCGAGCAGGAGGCCGATCGCGGTGTGCGCGGCGTAGCGCCGGGCCAGCTGGCCCAGGGGCACCGAGCCGTCGTCGCGCCGCTGCGGCTGCCAGCCGCCGTCGCGCCCGGCCAGGATCGAGACCACGGCGGCGCTCTGGCTCAGCATCGTCACCGGCGCCAGCAGCCCCGCCAGCACCGTCTCGAGGGCGATGCCGGCGAGGATGCGGGTCCCGCCGCCGGCCGCCCGGCGCGCCCGCGCATCCCGCAGCAGCGCCAGCCCGGCGAGCAGCTTCGGCGCCAGCAGCAGGCCCATGGTTCCGGCCAGCACCCACATCGCGCGGACCGGGTCCTGGACCGGCCATTGCGGGAAGAGCGTCGCCCCGGCCGGGAAGTATTCGGGCCGGACGAAGCGCGCCTGCAGCGCGATCAGGATGCCGGCCAGCAGGAAGGCGAGCCAGAGCGGCGCGGTGGCGTAGGAGCCGATGCCCATCAGGAGGTGCATCCGGCTGACCCAGTGCAGGCCGCGCGCGGGCAGCACTGCGGCGTGTTGGAGGTTGCCCTGGCACCAGCGGCGGTCGCGGATGGCGAGGTCGGTCAAGGATGGCGGCCCCTCCTCGTAGCTGCCGGGCCAGGACGGCACCATGCGCACCGCCCACCCGGCGCGCCGCAGCAGCGCCGCCTCGACGAAATCATGGCTGAGGACATGGCCGCCGAAGGGCTTGCGGCCGCCGAGATGCGGCAGGCCGGCCGCCGCAGCGAAGGCGCGGGTGCGGATGATCGCGTTGTGCCCCCAGAAATTGCCCTCGGACCCGTGCCAGGCGGCGATGCCGCGGGCGATCAGGGGGCCGTAGACGCGACCGGCGAACTGCTGCATCCGGGCGAAGAGCGTGCGCCCGCCGACCAGGATCGGCAGGGTCTGGACGAGGCCCGCCCGCGGGTCGGTCTCCATGGCGGCGGCGAGGCCGAGGATCGCCTCGGCCGTCATGACGCTGTCGGCGTCGAGCACCAGCATGTGGTCGTAGGCGCCGCCGAAGCGCTCGACCCAGTCCTGGATGTTGCCGGCCTTGCGCTCCCGGTTGCGCGGGCGGCGGCGGTAGAAGATGCGATCGTCGCCGCCGGTGCGGGCACGCAGGTCCAGGAAGGCGCGCTCCTCGGCGATCCAGGCGTCCGGGTCGGTGGTGTCGCTGAGGACGAAGATGTCGAAGGCATGGCCGTGGCCGCCGGCGCTGAGCGCCTCGTCGATCGCCTGCAGCGCCGCCATGATGCGCGCCGGATCCTCGTTGTAGGTCGGCATCAGGATCGCGGTGCGACGGTGGAGCACGGCCGGCACGGGCGGCGGCGGGGCGCCGCCGGCGACGGTCGCGACGAAGCCGGCCACGGCGCTGGTGAAGGCAAGCGCGATCCAGGCGAAGAGCGCGACGAAGAGGCCGAGCACCGCCCATTCCAGGACCGTCATCCCGCCCGGCGACAGCGCCTCGAACATCTCGAACGCGCCGACCGCCGTCAGCCCGGCGGCGCCGCCGATGACGAGCAGCCGGGCGACCCGCACCGCCGGCGACGCGGGCGGCGCCTCGGCCGGGGGCGGGCGCCGGAGATCCTGCCGCGGCATCGCCAGCGGCGCCTCCGGCGGCAGGGCCGGCCGCCGCAGCCCGGCCGGCATCACGCCGTCCATCGGTAGAGCCAGACCTCCGATGCCGGCTGGTCGCCCTCCATCAGTTGCGCGCGCAACTCGACGCTGCGCGCGCCCTCGGGTTCCAGTTCGAAGCTGATGCGCCATCCCCCGGTGACCGGGTTCGGCTGCGCGACGACGTTGTGCAGCCGGCCGCGATCGGCAGTGACCTTCGCCCGCCGATCGGGGACCTCGCGCCGCAGCCGGTCGCCCACCACCTCGACGACGAAGAGCCGGTGGCGGCTGGCGAGGCTGCGGCCGACCCGGGAGTCGGTGACCGGCGCCAGGTCGGACTTCCACGGCGCCTGCCAGCACCAGTGCATGCGGTAGGCGAACTGGACCTCGCTGCCGGCCGCCAGCGGCGCCTCCGGCCGCCAGAAGACGGCGATATTGTCGTGGATCTCGCGGTCGGTCGGGATCTCGACCAGATGGACCGCCCCCTTGCCCCACTTGCCGAGCGGCTCGATCCACAGGCTGGGACGACGGTCGTAGCGCGCCTCGAGGTCCTTGTAGCCGCCGAAATCGCGCTGGCGCTGCATCAGGCCGAAGCCGCGGGGATCCTCGTCGGCGAAGGCGCTCACCTGGAGTTCGGCCGGATTGGCGAGCGGTCGCCAGATCTGCTCGCCCCGCCCGGTCCACAGCGACAGCCCCTCGCTGTCGTGGACGGCCGGTCGGTAGTCGTCGATTCCGGCCCGGTCATTGGCGGCGAAAAGAAACATGCTGGTCAGCGGCGCGATGCCGACCTGGGCGATCGCGACGCGCGGATAGAGCGCCATCTCGACGTCGAAGATCGTCGCCTCGCCGGGGCGGACGACAAAACGGAAGGCGCCGGTGGTGCTGCGGCTGTCGAGCAGGGCATGGACGGTGACGGCACCCGCCTCGCCCGCCGGCCGCTCGAGCCAGAAGGTGGTGAAGAGCGGGAACTCCTCGCCGGCCGGGTCGGCGGTCCGGATCGCCAGCCCGCGCGCGCTCAGCCCGTAGATGTGGTTCTTGGCGATGGCGCGGAAATAGCTGGCGCCGAGGAAGGCGCAGACCTCGTCGAAATA
>NZ_JAYSFE010000069.1:13990-24780 GCF_041913585.1 Allostella sp. | reverse complement strand
ACGAGCTGAAGCTGGTCTTCCCCCAGCCCGGCGCCGAGCCCGAGCGGTTCGAGCACCTCGCCTTCGAGCACTTCCTGCTGCAGCCGATGGACGGCCCGGCGCTGGCCGCCAACACGGCGGCCGCGGTCGCCTACTGCCTCGCCCATCCGCGCTGGCGCCTCACCCTCCAGACGCACAAGCTGCTCGGCATCCGCTGACCCTCTACTGCGCCGCCGCCGACCAGGCGGACGCGAGCTGGCGGGAGACGAGCCGGGCATAGAGGCCGCCCTTCGCCAGCAGGCTCTCGTGGGTGCCGGTCTCCGCCACCCGCCCCTCGTCGAGGACGACGATGAGGTCGGCGTCGCGCACCGTCGACAGGCGGTGGGCGATGACGACGGTCGTGCGCTCGGCCTGGAGCCGGTCGAGCGAGCGGCGCACCGCCTGCTCGTTGACGGCGTCGAGGTGCGAGGTCGCCTCGTCGAGGATCAGCACCGGGGCGTCCTTGAGGAAGGCGCGGGCGATGGCGACGCGCTGGCGCTGGCCGCCCGACAGGCTGGTGCCGCGCTCGCCGACCGGCGAATCGAGCCCGTCCGGCAGGGTGTCGACGAGGTCGCCGAGCGAGGCGTGGACGACTGCGGCCGTCAGTTCGGCCTCGCTCGCGTCGGGCCGGGCGATCCGGATGTTGGCGCGCAGCGTGTCGTTGAAGAGGTAGGTGTCCTGGGCGACGAGCGCGATCTGCCGGCGCAGGTCGTCGAGCCCGTAGTCGCGGAGGTCGCGGCCGTTGAGCGTGATGCGGCCCTGGTCGGGATCCCAGAAGCGCATCAGGAGCTGTGCCGTCGTCGTCTTGCCGGCGCCCGAGGTGCCGACGAGCGCCACCGTCTGGCCGGCGCCGATGGCGAAGGAGACGTCGGAGAGGGCGGGGCGCGTCTGGCCGGGATAGGTGAAGGTGACGCCCTCCAGCGCCATCGCGGCGGGCCGCGGCTGCGGCGGGACGCCGGGCCCGTCCCGCACCGGCACCGGCTCGTTGGCGAGCGCATAGATGCGGCGGGTGGCGCCCAGCGTGTCGGCGAGCTGGCGCCCGACCTGGGCGATCTCGGAGATCGGCAGGAAGGCCGCCATGGCGAGCAGCGTCAGCAGCGGCAGCAGCCCCGGGTCGATGGCATCCCGGGTCGCCAGCACCGCGCCGGTGGCGACGACGGCGAGCCCGCCGAGCCCGGTCAGGATCTCGAGCAGGCTCGACTGGCGCGTGAGCTCGGCGAAGAAGGGCAGGCGCAGCCGGACATGATGCTCCGACAGCGCGTCGAGCCTGGCGCCGCGCGCCTGCTCCTGCTGGAAGGCGACGATCTCGCCCAGGCCCTGCACGGAATCGACGGCGAAAGCCCCGAGCTCGCCCGCCGCCTCGCGCGCCTCCGACCCGAGCCGGTCGACGCGGCGGCGCATCAGGAAGGGGCTGAGGGCGACCAGGACCAGGAACGGCAGCAGGGCGAGCGCGATCCACGGGCTGGCCGAGGCCAGCACCGTCAGCACCGCCGCCGGCACCAGGACCGCGACGAAGGCCGGCGCCACTGTGTGGGCGAAGAAATACTCGACCAGTTCGATGTCGTGGGTGGCGAGCGCCATCAGGTCGCCCGTCCGCCGGCGCACGAGATAGGCCGGGGCGAGCTGGTCGAGCTTGCGGAAGGCGTCGATCCGCATCTCCGCCAGCAGCCGGAACGCCATGTCGTGGGCGAGCCAGGATTCGAGCCAGTGCAGCGCGCCGGAGAGCGGCGCGATCACGGCGAGACCCCAGAGATAGGGCGCGTAGGGCTGGCCGTTCTTCAGCGCCAGCACGACGAGCGCGCTCAGCACGCCGACGCCGATGAAGGCCAGCACGCGCAGCACCCCGAAGAGGAAGGTGAGCGTCAGCTTGCCCTTCCACGGCAGGATGACCTTCATCAGCTCGACCACGAGCCGCGGCCACCCCATGCCGTCCGCCTTGATGATGCCTTCGGTCAGCGGCTTGGCGGGGATGCCGCCGCCGGCCGCGGTGCGTTCGGCCGCCTTCGCCGCCGGCTCGTCGGCGATCGTCTCGCCGGCGGCGGATTCGCGCGCCTGCTCGGCCATCAGCCGGGCGTAGGTGCCCCCCGCCGCCATCAGCGCCTCGTGCCGGCCGCTCTCGGCGACGCGGCCGCCGTCGAGCACGAGGATGCGGTCGCAGCCGATGACGCTCGACAGGCGGTGGGCCAGCACCAGCGTCGTCCGGCCGACCATCAGGCGGTCGAGCGCCTGCTGGATCGTCGCCTCGTTCTCGGCGTCGACCGCCGACAGCGCTTCGTCGAGGACGAGGATCGGCGTGTCGCGGAGGAGTGCGCGGGCGATGGCGACGCGCTGGCGCTGGCCGCCCGACAGCTTCACGCCCTTCTCGCCGATGATGCTGGCATAGCCCTGCGGCAGGCCGGCGACGAAGTCGTGGATGTTGGCGGCGCGCGCGGCGGCCTCGACGTCCGCCTGGCTGGCGTCGGGCCGGCCCATGCGGATGTTGTCCTCGACCGTGCCGTGGAAGAGGAACGTGTCCTGGCTGACGACCGAGATCATCGACCGGATCTGCTGGAAGGAAAGATTGCGGAGGTCGTGGCCGCCGAGCCGGACGGTGCCGGCCTCGGGGTCGTAGAAGCGCAGCAGCAGCCGCACGATCGACGACTTGCCGCCGCCGGACGGGCCGACGATGCCGATGCGTTCGCCGGCCGCGACCTGGAAGTCGAGCCCGTCATGGATCGTGCGCCGGGTGCCGGGATAGCGGAAGCGGACCCCCTCGAAGGCGACGGTGGGCGCGAGCGGCCGGTCGAGGGCGGCGGCCGGCGCGTCCGCCACCAGCGGCCGCTCGTCGAGGATCTGGTAGATGCCCTGGGCGGCCGACATGCCGACCATGCCCTGGTGCAGGACCGAGCGCAGCTCGCGCATCGGCCGGAAGATCTCGACGCCCAGCATCAGGATGACGAGGAGCGAGGTCAGTTCCATGGCGCCGGCCTCGACCCGCCACGCGCCGATGGCGAGCGCCGCCGCCGCGCCGCAGGCGATGGCGCTGTCGGTGATGCCGCGCGCCAGCGAGTTGGTCGCCAGCACCCACATGGTCCGCCGGAAGAGGTCGCGCGCCTCGACCTCCAGCCGGTCGGCACGGGCGCGGCTCTGGCCGAACGCCTTGAGGGTGGCGAGGCCCTGGATCGAATCGAGGAACTCGGCGGCGAAGGCGGCATAGGCCTTCTGGCGCTGGCGGGACTTCTCGACGTCGAGCGAATGCCAGAGCGCCGGCGCGAAGAGAGCGACCAGCGCGAAGGCCAGCATGATCGCCGCCACCGGCAGGTCGATGAAGGCGATCGCCGCGAAGATCAGGATCGGCGTCAGCAGCGAGATCAGGAACTGCGGCAGGAACTGGCCGAAATAGACCTCGAGCTGCTCGACCCCGTCGATCAGCGACAGGGTCAGCGCGCCCGAGCGCTTGCCGCCGACGGTGCCGGGCCCGAGCTCGGCGATGCGGTCGTAGATCGCCCGCCGCAGCCTCGTCTGCACCCGCGCCGCGGTCGTGTGGGCGACGACGGCGCGCCAATGCTCGAAGACGCCGCGCAGCACCATCACGCCGGCGATGGCGAGCCCCGGCCAGAGCAGCGATTCGAGCGGCCGGCCGAGGAAGACCTGGCCGATCAGCCAGCCGAGCAGGCCGAGGCGCGCCACCCCCAGCGCCACCGACGCCAGGCCGATGAGCACGGTGCAAGCGATACGCAACCGCACCCCTTCGGTGAATACCCACAGACGCCGCTCGAAATGCATCGCTACCGTTCCCCGTGTGGATGGTGGCAGGATAGGCTGAACGCAGATGTTCGTAACCGGACAGAATCGAATAGCCATTGTACGGCCTTGAACATGGGGGCCGAACATCGGGCGGAAGGGATCGTGACATGGCGGCCGACTGGAGCGACCTGCGGATCTTCCTGGCGCTGGCGCGCGAGGGCAGCCTGACGGCGGCGGCGCGCCGTCTCGAGGTCAGCCACCCGACCGTCGCCCGCCGCATCAGGGCGCTGGAGGCGGCCATCGGCGCCCGGCTCTTCGACCGGCTGCCCGACCGCTTCGTCCTGACCTCCGCCGGCGAGGAACTGCTGACCGACGTCAAGGCGATGGACCGGGCGGCGGAATCGATCCACCGCCGCGCCGCCGGCCTGACGGACACGGTCCATGGCACGGTGCGCCTCTCCGCCGGCGAGGCGATGGCGGACTTCGTCGCCCGCCACCTGCCGCGCATCCGCCACGGCCGGAAGTGCGTCGAGATCGAACTCGTGGCGAGCCACCAGCTCGCCAACCTGTCGCGGCGCGAGGCCGATCTCCTGATCCGCGAGGACGTGCCCGACCTCGCCGGCATCGTCACCCGCAAGCTCGGCCGCACCGCGCACGCCGTCTATGCCGCGCCCGGCCTCCCCCCGGCCGACCTCGCGCCCGAGACGCTGCGCGCCATGCCCTGGGTCGGCTTCGACGAGGAGCATGGCTACATGGCCGGCCAGCGCTGGATGCTGAACCTGCTCGACGGCGTCCGTCCCGCGGTCCGGGTCAACAACTGGCTGCTGCTGCGCGAGGCGGCGCGCAGCGGCACCGGCCTCGCGGTCCTGCCCTGCCACATGGGCGACGCCGACCCGGGCCTCCGCCGCCTCGGCCCGCCGATCGAGGAGGCGACGACCGAGCAGTGGCTGCTCGTCCACCGCGACCTCCGCGTCCTCCCCCGCATCCGCGGCGTCATGGACGCGCTGGTCGCCCTCTTCCAGTCCGAGCGTGCGACGATCGAGGGGCGCACCCCGGTCGGGCTGCCGTCGGCGGCGGAGTAGCGGGCGCCGGTCGCGGGAACTCAGTCCTGCCGGCCGGCGTCCCGACCGACCAAGGTCACCAGCGCCGAATAGGGAGGCAGCAACGGGTCTGCGGTGTAGAGGCGGGCCGGCTCGCCGATGGCCTGGGCTACGAGGAGACGATCGAAGGGGTCGCGATGATGGCGGGGGAGACTGGCGACGCGAACGGCCGCCTCCGATCGGACGGGCAGTTCGACGAATCCAGTCGCGGTTGCCGCGGCCAGGATTTCACCCGGGTCGCAAGCGAAGTCCGGTCGCCCCAACGCCGCCTTGATGGCGATCTCCCAAAGGCTGGCAGCGCTGAACAGCACCTCGTGCGCCGAATCCTCGATCGTTGCCCGCGTGGCGAGGTCGAGCCGATGCGGTTCGACCAATGCCCAGAGCAGAACATGGGTATCGAGCAGGATGCGCATCAGCGGTGCTCGAAACTCTCCAACACCTCGTCGGGAAGCGGAGCATCGAAATCGGCCGGAATGCGGACCCGCCCGGCGAGGCAGCCGAGCCGGCGGTGCGGCTGCGCCGCGGGACGTTCGAGCGCGACCAAGCGCGCCACCGGCCGGCCAGCCCTGGCGATGATGATTTCCTCGCCGGCCGCGGCGGCGTCGACCAAGCGCGAGAGATGGGTCTTGGCCGCGTGGATGTTGATGGTCGGCATGCGAGACCAACTTCCGATCAGCTTAGTCCGATCGGACTAATGTGCTTCGGCGACTGGCCGATATCAAGATGGAACGACGCCGCGAAGCCGCGGCGACAGCCGCCCTCGACCGTGGCGCCGCTTCGCGCCCGCGAAGCGGCGCCGGACCGGATCGGCGACGTTATTCCCGGCCGGCCTTGCGGGGATAGACCAGGGGCACCGCCGCCTCGGGGGTGAGGGGGCGGAAGGTGATGCTCTCCTCGAGGTAGAGCTCGACCGCATCGGCGGTGTGGTAGCGGTAGCCGACCGAGATGTCGCGGCCGACGGTCAGTTCGAAGTCGCCGCCGCGCATCGACAGGACGACGGCGCCGTCGACCGCCGGCGCCCAGACGATCGGTCCCGACACCAGCTTTCTCACATGCTCGATGATCGGGAAGCCGGCCGGGGTCAGGGTCTTGTGCAGGCCGGCATGGCAGCGCGGCCCGAGCGCGATGGCGTAGTCGCCGTCGATGCCGGCGGCGCGCAGCTTCTCGGTCGCCTCCAGCACCGCGGCCGGATAGCGGGTGTAGTCCTCGCTCAGGCTGACCGTGGCGTCGGCCGCCGCCTCGGCGATGCCGATGATGCCGGCCGCGGCATAGCCGTGGAACACGGCCTTGTCCTCGGCGCGCGCGATCGCCTTGGCGGCGTCGACGACGGGGCCGAGGTCGGCGTCCTTGGCGCCGCGCTCGATGGCGCGGATGTCGCGCATCATCAGGGTGAAGGGCGCGCGCAGTTCGACCAGCGGCTGCGGCAGGCGGATGAAGGCGCCGACGCCGTCCGCGGGCGGGTCCTTCAGCTCCGAGGTCCAGCCGATGTCGATGGCGGACGTGTTCCAGCCGAGCGGCCCGTTGAAGTCGACGAGCTTGCGCGCGGCCAGGTGCAGCTTGAGGACGCGGGCGGCCTCGCCGTCGATTTCCGACCAGACGTCGGCGGAGAAGGGGGCGAGATTGCGGCGCAGGTCGTTCATCGTCACTTGCTCCCCTTCAGGCTGCCGATGCGCAGCGATCCCTCGTCCGCGTCCGCCGCCGCGGCGTGGCCGCCGCCGCCGCCGTCGCCGGTGGCGACGCCCTCGACCTCGAGGACCGATCCCGTCGTGTTGAGGTAGGTGCCGAGCTCCTCGTCGAACTTGGCGTTCCGGCGCCGGATCCATTCCAGCACCATGGCGGCGTGCTCGATCTCCTCGTCGCGGTTGTGGGCGAGGATCGCCCGCAACTCGTCGTCGCCGGCGGCGTCGACGCGCTGCTGGTACCAGTCCACCGCCTCCAGTTCCTCCATCAGGGACACGATCGCCCGATGCATGTCCTTGGTGGCGGCGGACAGGTCGTCCGCGGCTTCATGGAATCCCGCGCTGCTCGCTCCCATCGATTTCGTCTCCGCTAGGTTCGGCCCGGACCGAAGGGTATCGCGGAGCCGCCGGCTCGGTTGCAGCCTACGATACCCGTCGACCGTGACGATAGGCCAGAACGGCCGAGCGTCGAAGCGGTGCCGTGCGCGGCCGAAGACCGCGCACGGGGGATCGCTCGCAGCCGTCAGCGGGCGGTGGCGCTCCGCTGCCCGCCCTGGGGACGGCGGGCGGGGCGGCCGGCCTGCGGGCGTCCGGCAGGGGCGCCGCCGAAGCGACGCGGCTGGCCGGCATGGCCACCCTTGCCGTGGCCCTGCGGCCGCTGTCCCGGAGGCTGGGCCGCCGCCGGACGCGCCGTCGGCAGTTCCACGGGCGAGCCCATGGCCTGGACCTTCTGCCCGGTCAGCTTCTCGATGTCCTTGAGATACGCCTTCTCCTCCGTGCTGCAGAAGCCGATGGCGATGCCGTCGGCGCCGGCGCGCGCGGTGCGGCCGATGCGGTGGACGTAGCTCTCGGGAATGTTCGGCAGGTCGAAATTGACGACGTGCGAGACGCCGTCGACGTCGATGCCGCGGGCGGCGATGTCGGTCGCCACCAGGATGCGCGTCTTGCCGGCGCGGAAGGCGGCGAGCGCCCGCTCGCGCTGGCTCTGGCTCTTGTTGCCGTGGATCGCGGCGGACTCGATGCCGGCCTGTTCGAGATGGCGGACGACGCGGTCGGCGCCGTGCTTGGTGCGGGTGAAGACCAGCATCAGGCGCGGGTTCATCTCCTTCACCAGCCCGACCAGCAGGGCCGGCTTCTGCCCCTGCTCGGCGAAGATCATGCGCTGCTCGACGCGCTCGGCCGTGGTCGCGACCGGCGTCACCTCGACCCGCGCCGGGTCGCGCAGGAAGTCGGCGGCGAGCGCCCCGATCTCCTTCGGCATGGTGGCCGAGAAGAAGAGGCTCTGGCGCTGGTGCGGCAGGGCGCGGACGATGCGGCGCACGGCATGGATGAAGCCCATGTCGAGCATGTGGTCGGCCTCGTCGAGCACGATCGTCTCGACCTGGTCGAGACGGACGGCGCCGCTGTCGAGATGGTCGATGAGGCGGCCGGGGGTGGCGACCAGCACATCGACGCCGCCGGCCAGCGCGCGGATCTGGGCGCCCAGCGGCACGCCGCCGAAGGCGAGCGCGACGCGGACCGGAAGATGCCGGCCATAGGCACGGAAGCTGTCGGCGATCTGGCTCGCCAGTTCCCGCGTCGGGCTGAGGACGAGGGCGCGCACGCCCTTGCGCACCAGGGGGCGCCGGTCGGCCATGAGCCGGTGGAGGATGGGCAGGGCGAAGGCGGCGGTCTTGCCGGTGCCCGTCTGGGCGATGCCGAGCAGATCGCGCCCGGCGAGGAGATGGGGAATGGCCTGCGCCTGGATCGGCGTCGGCGTGACATAGCCCTCGTCGGCGAGCGCCTGCAGGATCGGCGCCGCGAGGCCGAGGTCGGTGAACTGGGTCAAAGGAACAGGATCTTTCGCGTGCCCGCGGGCCCAAGGCGTCGGTCGGCGCGTATCGCCACCACGCACGAAACCCCGCGGGGGTTTCTGGTGGACGCCCCGCGCTGCCTGGGCTCTTCCGTCGGGATTGCGTGGCGCCTCGGCAGGACGCTCGACCCTCTTGCGGGTCGGCGTTCACGCGGCCGGTGGCGCCGGCCTCCGCCTCGATCGGCGGATGCCAGCTAGGTGGCGGTTCGGCGCCCGGAAGTCAAGGAGTCATTTCGCAGATGCAGCATCGGCGGGGCTCAACGCGCGGCCGCGCGCGGGTCGTCCGACAGGCGCTCGGCGGCCGTGTCGTTGGAGGGTGCCCGGCAGCGGTCCGCGCCCGGCGCCCAGCCCGACTTGCGGAAGCCGCCGTCCCGCCGGTAGAGCAGGTCGTCCCAGCCGTCGGTGTAGTAGAGGCGGACGCGGTCGCCCTCCCAGCGCCAGATCCCGACCTCGCCCTGGCCGAAATCGGTGGTCGCCGACTGGTCGGGATGGAGCCGGGCGAGGAAGGCCGAGCCGTCGGTGTGGAAGAAGCGCCACAGGCCGACCGGCTGGAACGGGCGGTCGGCCGCGGCGGCGCCGGCCGGCGCGACGAGCAGCAGGGCGAGGACGAGGCGGCGAAGCATGGCGGCGATTTCTCCTCGGAAGCGTCCTGCGCCACGTTGACAAGGCCGGACGGGGTCCCGCAACCTCCCCGCTCACGGCCTGTCCAAGGCATCCCGCGGGGAGGGGAATCATGAACCGAGGAATCGGCAGGATCGCGGCGGCTTCGGCGGCCGCGCTGGGGCTCCTGGCAGTGGTCGCGGCGCCGGCCGCGGCGCAGAAGCGCGGCGGCACCATCGTCTTCGTGCAGGAGGCGCCGCCGCCGACGCTCGACCCCTACTTCTCGACGGCGGTGTCGACCCGCAACGTCGCGATGAACATCTACGAGACGCTGCTGACCCGCGACGAGAACAACGGGCTCATCAAGGAACTGGCCGAGGACTACCAGGTCAGCGCCGACGGTCTGACCTACACCTTCAAGCTTCGCCAGGGCGTCAAGTTCCACAACGGCAAGGAGATGACGTCGGCCGACGTCAAGGCGTCCTTCGAGCGCTACAAGCGGATGGCGCTGCCGAAGGTGACGCTGGCCCCGGTCGCCGCCTTCGAGGCGCCCGACCCCTACACCTTCGTCATCAAGCTGTCGAAGAAGGTGCCGGTCTTCCTCGAGGAGATCAGCGCCTTCGTCTCGCCGATCGCCATCATGCCGGCGGAGCAGGGCGACCGCGAGGGCGGCAAGGTCGACGTCATCGGCACCGGGCCCTTCCAGTTCGTCGAATGGGTCGCCGACAGCCACCTCAAGCTGAAGCGCTTCGAGGGCTACCGGCCGGACACCCGCTACAAGGGCACCGACGGCTTCGCCGGCCGCAAGGAGGTGCTCGTCGACATGGTCGACATCCGCCTCGTCAAGGAGCCGGGGACCCGGGTCGCCGGTCTCGAGTCCGGCCAGTTCCACATCGTCGAGGACATCCCGACGGAATCGGCCAAGCGGCTCGAGGGCCGCAAGGACATCGTCCTCTACGACCTCAAGAACTGGTGGCTGCACGCCGCCTGGGTCAACCACGCCCGGCCGCCGACCGACAATCTCAAGGTGCGCCGCGCCATGCAGATCGCCCTCGACATGGAGGCGATCATGGACATCTCGAGCGACGGCGCCTACGCGCTGCAGGCCGGCCTGCAGTATCCGGGCAACCCCTACTACGTCACCGACGGCAAGGAACTCTACAACGTCAACGACCCCAAGAAGGCCCAGGCGCTGCTGAAGGAGGCCGGCTACAAGGGCGAGGAGTTCGTCATCATCACGAACTCCAGCTACCAGAGCATGTACAAGGCGGCCCAGGTGGTGGCCGAGCAGCTGAAGGCGGTCGGCTTCAAGGTGCGGATCGACGTCTTCGACTGGGCGACCGCGATGGCCCGCCGCCGCAACAAGGACGGCTGGAACCTGTGGTTCACCGGCCAGGGCACGGGGCCGTCGGTCGGCCCCTTCACGGCGCTGAAGGACGTGGTGTCGCCGCAGCTCAACCAGTTCGTCGCCGACCCGGTGCTGGACAAGCTCTTCGACGAGATGATCGCGGGCGAGACGGCGGAGGCGCGCAAGGCGTCCTTCGGCAAGTTCCAGGCCCGGGTCTATGACCAGGTCCATTTCCTCAAGTTCGGGGACTTCCAGCGCAAGCAGGCGACGCGGGCGAACGTGAAGGGCTACTCGCCCTACCGCATCCCGCGCTTCTGGAACGTGTCGCTGGAGGACTGACGCCGACCGCCACCGGACCCGGCGCCAGACATGGGAGAGTTCGTCCTTCGCCGCCTCCTGGCGGCGATCCCGGTGCTGCTGATCGTCACGCTGATCGCGGCGTCGATCATGCAGCTCGTGCCGGGCGA
>NZ_JAYSFE010000069.1:0-13890 GCF_041913585.1 Allostella sp. | reverse complement strand
GGCAAGCACGCGCTGAAGAACGTCATGATCCCGGTCGTCACCGTCATCGGCATCTCCTTCGGCCTGCTGCTCTCGGGCTCGGTGGTGATCGAGACCGTCTATTCCATCCCCGGCATGGGCCGGCTGCTGGCGACCGCGATCTTCAGCCGCGACTATCCCGTCATCCAGGGCGGCCTGCTGGTGACGGCGGCGACCCTGGTGCTGCTCAACCTCGTGGTCGACCTCCTCTACGCCGTCCTCGACCCGCGCGTGACCTATGACCGCCGCTGAGGCGGCCGCAGCGCCGGCGCGGCCGGCGGCCGGCCGCGCGCTCTGGCGCCGGCTGCTGCGCCATCGGCTGTTCGTCACCGGGGCCGTCCTCTTCGGGCTGATGCTGGTGCTGGCCGTCTTCGCCGACCTCCTCGAGGTCGCCGCGCCCGAGCGCATGCACTACCGCTTCCGCTTCAAGGGGCCGAGCTGGCAGTTCCCCCTCGGCACCGACAATTTCGGCCGCGACCTGTGGAGCCGGCTCGTCCACGGCGCCCGCCTGTCGCTGGCGATCGGCTTCGCCGTCGTCGTCGTGACCGGGATCGCCGGCACCGCGATCGGCCTCCTCGCCGGCTATTTCCGCCGCCTCGACGAGCCGCTGATGCGGGTCATGGATGCGCTGATGGCCTTTCCGGCGATCCTGCTGGCGATCGCCATCGCCGCCGCGCTGGGTCCGTCCGCGGTCAATGCGGTGATCGCGCTCGCCGTCGTCTACACGCCGCGCACCGCCCGCATCGTGCGCTCGACGGTGCTGGTCGTGCGCGAGATGGAATATGTCCAGGCGGCGCTCGCCTTCGGGGCGCGCCACCGCTGGATCATCCTGCGCCACGTCCTGCCGAACAGCCTGGCGCCGCTCATCGTCCAGCTCACCTTCATCTTCGCCTATGCGGTGCTGGCGGAATCGATCCTGAGCTTCCTCGGCGTCGGCCCGCCGCCGCCGACGCCGACCTGGGGCAACATGATCGCCGAGGGCAAGGACTACCTGCGCGAGGCGCCGCTGCTGGCGCTCTTTCCCGGGATCGCGGTGATGCTGACGGCGCTCGGCCTCAACATCCTCGGCGACGGGCTGCGCGACGTCCTCGATCCCCGCCTCCGGGTGCAGCATGACTGACCCCCTGCTGAGGGTGGAGGATCTGCGCGTCGTCTTCGGCCGCGGCCCCTCCGAGCAGGTCGCGGTCGACGGCGTCGGCTTCCATGTCGGCGCCGGCGAGACCTTCGGCATCGTCGGCGAATCCGGCTCGGGCAAGAGCCTGACCGCCCTCGCCCTGCTGCGCCTGGTGCCGAGCCCGCCCGGGCGCATCGCCGGCGGCCGCGTCCGCTTCGAGGGCAAGGATCTCGTGCAGGCGTCGGAAGCGGAGATGGAGCACATCCGCGGGGCCCGCATCGGCATGATCTTCCAGGAGCCGATGAGTGCCCTCAACCCGGTCTTCACCGTCGGCGAGCAGGTGGCCGAGGCGCTCCGCGTCCACGAGGGGCTGGGCCGGGCGGAGGCGTCGGCCAGGGCGCTGGCCCTGCTGCAGCGGGTCGGCATCGCCGACGCGCCGCGGCGGATGCGGCAGTATCCGCACGAGCTTTCTGGCGGCATGCGGCAGCGGGTGATGATCGCCGCGGCACTCGCCTGCCGGCCGTCGCTCCTGATCGCCGACGAGCCGACGACCGCGCTCGACGTCACCATCCAGGCCCAGATCCTGGCGCTCCTGCGGGAACTCCAGCGCGAGATGGGGATGGCCGTCATCCTCATCACCCACGACCTCGGCGTCGTTGCCCAGATGGTCGACCGGGTGATGGTGATGTATGGCGGCCGGGTCGCCGAGGAGGGCACGGTCGAGCAGGTCTTCGGCCGGCCGAGCCACCCCTACACGCGGCTCCTGCTGGAGAGCATCCCCTCCCTCGACCACGAGCGCGAGCGGCTGCCCAGCATCCCCGGCATGGTGCCGACGCTGGCCGAGATGCCGCCCGGCTGCCGCTTCCATCCGCGCTGCCCGCAGGCGATGCCGGTGTGCCGCGAGCGCATCCCGCCCGCGGTCGAGTCCGAGCCCGGCCACCGCGCCGCCTGCTTCGCCCAGCCGGGGGCGGCGATCGGAGGCGGACCGTGAGCGGACCGCTGCTCGAAGTCGCGGGCCTGAAGAAGCATTTCCCGATCACCCGCGGGGTGCTGCGCCGGCGCCAGGTCGGCGCCATCAAGGCGGTCGACGGCGTCGACTTCCAGGTCGCCGAGGGCGAGACGCTGGCGCTCGTCGGCGAATCGGGCTGCGGCAAGACCACGACCGGCCGCATGGTGCTGCGGCTGATCGAGCCGTCGGCCGGCACCATCCGCTTCGCCGGCCGCGACCTCACCGGCCTCGATGCCGAGGCGCTGCGCCCGCACCGGCGGGAGATGCAGATCATCTTCCAGGACCCCTACGGCTCGCTCGACCCGCGCATGACCGTGGCCCAGCTCCTGGAAGAGCCGCTGGTGATCCACGGCGTCGGCGACCGCCGCGCGCGCCGGGCCCGGGTCATGGAACTGCTGGAGCTGGTCGGGCTGCCGCAGGCGCACGCGCTGCGCTATCCGCACGAATTCTCGGGCGGGCAGCGGCAGCGGCTCGGGATCGCCCGGGCGCTGGCGTTGCGGCCGCGGCTCATCGTCTGCGACGAGCCGGTCTCCGCGCTCGACGTCTCGATCCAGGCGCAGATCATCAACCTGCTGGAAGACCTGCAGCGCGATTTCGGGCTGGCCTATCTCTTCATCGCCCACGACCTCGGGGTCGTGAAGCACGTCGCCGACCGGGTCGCGGTCATGTATCTCGGCCGGATCGTCGAGACGGCGCCGAAGCGGCGGCTCTACGCCCAGCCGCGCCACCCCTATACCCAGGCGCTGCTCGCCGCCGTGCCGGTGCCGGATCCCTTCGCCCGCAAGGCGCCGGTCGCGCTCGCGGGCGAGATCCCGAGCCCGGCGGCGCCGCCCCCCGGCTGCCATTTCCATACCCGCTGCCCGCTCGCCGTCGAGCGCTGCCGCGTCGAGGTGCCGCCCCTGCGCGCGCTGGGCGACGGGCACCAGGTCGCCTGCCATCTCGCCACCGCCTGATCCCGCCAGCACCCGCCGCCCGAGGACCTGCCATGACCCGCCCCAGCCGTCTCTCCTCCGAGGTCGATTTCGGACGCGAGGGCAAGCACACCGGCTTCCTGCGCCTGCCGCACTCCGTCCACCGCTCGGCCTACGGCTGGCTGCCGATCCCGATCGCCTCGGTGAAGAACGGCGACGGCCCGCGGGTGCTGCTGATGGCCGGCAACCATGGCGACGAGTACGAGGGCCAGGTCGCGCTGATGAAGCTCCTGCGCGCCATCGAGCCGGCACAGGTGCGCGGCCGCATCGTCTTCCTGACGGCGGCCAACTTCCCGGCCGCCTTCGCCGGGATGCGGACCTCGCCGATCGACGACGGCAATCTCAACCGGATGTTCCCCGGCGACCCCGACGGCACGGTGACGCAGCAGATCGCCCACTGGATCGAGCACGTCATGCTGCCGCAGTGCGACTACGTCATCGACCTGCATTCCGGCGGCAGTTCGCTGATGTACGTGCCGAGCGGCCTCGCGCGGCTGAGCACCGACCCCGAGCGGCAGCGGCGCACCCTCGAACTGCTGCGGGTGTTCGGCGCGCCCTGCTCCTATGTCGGCAGCGCCACCGGCACCGAGGACCGCACCCTGACTGCGGCGGCGGCCCGCCAGGGCGTCATGCATCTGAGCTCGGAACTCGGCGGCGGCGGGCAGGTGACGCCGGCGGCGCTCCGGGTCGCCGAGGAGGGGCTGCGGCGCGTCCTGCACCACATCGGCGCGCTCACCGGCGAGGCGCCGCCGCCGGCCGATCCGCCGACCCGGCTGCTGAAGGTCGAGATGGGCGCGCACTACGTCTATGCGCCCGACGGCGGCCTCTTCGAGCCGCTGGTCGAGCTCGGGCAGGAGGTCGCGGCGGGCGATCCCGCCGGCCTCATCCATTTCCAGGACACGCCCTGGCGGGAGCCGACGCTGGCGCGCTTCGCCGCTCCCGGCCTGGTGCTCTGCAAGCGCGTGCCCGGCCGCACCGAGCGCGGCGACTGCCTCTTCCACCTCGGTGCGGACTTCACGCCCTGACGGGATCCCCCAGCCGGTGGATGGCGGCGCCCGCCGTCTCCAGGACCTGCCGCACCCGGGCGGCCTGGAGCGGCGGCAGGCGCAGGGCTGTCACATGGGCGTGGTCGATATGGCGGGTGCCGAGGCCGAAGCGCTCGATCTCGTCCGGGTCCAGGACGTGGACCGTGGCATCCAGCGTCGGATCGGTGGCGACGGCGGCATAGCGCTCGAAGGGGCGCTGGCCGGGATCTGGAACATCCCAGCCGTCGAGCTCGACGCGGCCGGCGGCGGCGATCGCGACCCGCCATCCGCGGTCCCGGCGGAGGCGGGCGGCGATGTGCTCGGCGGCGGACCAGCCGCCGTCCTCGGCGAGGACCGCGACATGGGTCATCCGGAACGGCCGGCCCGGCGGGAAGCGCATCTCGAGCAAACGGTCGGCGACCCCCGGATCGGGCGGTTCGGCGAAATTGTAGTGGACGGTCAGGCTGGGCTGCGGGTTGACCTCGCAGAGGCCGGCGCCGACCTCCTTCCAGGAGCGGCCGATGTCGGGCGTGCGCAGGTCGACGCCGGCGATGTCGAGCCCGAGCACGGCGACGGCGCGCAGCACCATCCGCGCGGTCTCGGGGTGGATGCGGTCGGTGACGTCGGTCTTCCAGCCGGCGCCGAAGCGCAGCATCGGCAGCGGATGGACCTCGACCCGCCGGCCGGCCGCCGGCACGTCGTCGGGCGACAGGCCCTGGCTCGCGAGATGGCGCCGGGCGAGGGCGTCGGTCGGGATCGGCGACAGGCGGAAGCCGTCCTCGCGCGCGCCGCGGTCGCGCCCGGCATTGACCGCGGCGATGAGCCGGGCGACCGTCGTCCGGCCGTCGCCCACGACCGATGCCGGCTCGCCGGCGACGGCATGGACGATCCGGCCGTCGGCGACGAGGACGCGGTGCTCGACGCCGGGAATGTAGCTCTCGGCCAGGAGGTCCGGGCTGACCTCCCGGCTCGCCGTCCACACCGCCTCCAGGTCCTCCGCCCGGAACACGAAGCCGACCCCGGCCTGGCGGCGCCCGTCCTCGGGCTTGACGACGAGCGGCAGCCCGAGCTCGTCCAGTGCCCGGCGGGCGGCGGCGAGGTCCGGGACCGCCCGCTGGCGGGCGACCGGGATGCCGGCCTGGCGCAGGATGGCGTTGCCCAGGCGCTTGTTGCCCGCCACCTGCACCCTGGGCCAGGGCGTGCGATCGGTCGCGGTGGCGTCGAAGAGCTGGAGATGGCGGCCCTCGCCGATCTGCGAGACGCCGCCGCCGGGCGTGCGCATCAGGAACGGCAGACCGCGCCGTGCCGCCGCCGCGCAGAGGTATCGCCGCGAGGATCGCAGCCAGCCGTCGCTGTCCCGGCGGATCGCCTGGAGGGCCGCGCGGCGGTCCGCGTCCCGGTCCGGCCGCGTCCCGTCGGGCGCGAGCAGCGCCTCGGCCAGCTCGAATGCATGCCGCGTCAGCGGCGGGAAGCCCGGCCACAGCGCGGCGACGTTCCGCCGCTCCGCTGCGAGCGTCGACCTGGCGATGGGCACCGGGCGCAGTCCGGCCCAGCGGCAGATCGCGGCGGCCAGGAACTCCGTCGCCTCGGCCCGGTCCTGCGGTGCCGGCAGCCCACCCGCCGGCAGGCCCGGCGGCAGGATACGGTCGAGGCCGGCGACCGCCGCGTCCCAGGCGGCGGGCGTCGGCGGCTCGCCGCGAACCGGCCACAGCAGGGCATCGCCGTCGGCGAACCAGTTGGCCCCGCGCAGGATGGGCGGGGGGCGGCGGCCCGTCGCCATGGCGTCAGGGCGTCGCCGGGCGTGCGGCGACCGCCAGCGTCATCTCGTCGGCGCGCGCCTCGTACCGGATGCCCGGCCGGCTCGCCCAGACCGCCCGCTGGAAATAGAGCGGCAGCATGGCCGCGTCCTTCATCGCGATCTCGGTCGCCTCGCCGAGGGCCCGGCTGCGGGCCGCGTCGTCGCCGATGGCGAGCGCCGCGGCGAGCGCACGGTCGAACGCGGGGTTCGAGTAGCCCGAGCGGTTGTAGCCGCCCCAGCCGCGGACGGGGTCCGGCGTGGCCAGCAGGCCGCGCAGCGCCAGCGCCGAGTCCCCGGTCTCGGTCGACCAGCCGTCGAGGAAGAGGCTGAATTCCTGCTTGGCGGCGCGCGACTTGAAGACGTTGCCGGGCAGGCTCGCCACCTGCGCGCGGATGCCGACGCGCTGCAGCATGCCGGCGATCGCGACGGTGATCCGGTCGTCGTTGACGTAGCGGCCGTTGGGGCCGTGCAGGACGATCCCGAAGCCCGCCGGCACGCCCGCCTCCGCGAGCAGCCGGCGCGCCGCCTGCGGGTCGTGGCGATCGGGCTCGAGCGTCTGGCTGGTGCCGGGATAGGAGGCCGGCAGCAGCTGCGCCGCGGGCACCGCGGCGCCTTCCATGACCTGGGCGACCAGGGCCGGGCGGTCGATCGCCAGCGAGATCGCGCGGCGCACGCGCGGATCGCGCAACGGGTTCGGCGAGAGCGGCGTGCCGTCGGCGGCGGTGACGAAGGGCGTCGGGTCGCGCCGGCTGTCGAGCGCCAGGAAGAGGACGCGGCTCGTCACCGCCTCGGCCAGGCGCACGTCGGGGCGGCGGCGCAGGTCGGCCAGCGCGGTCGTCGGCACCGCCTCGACGAGGTCGAGATCCCCGGCGAGCAGCGCCGCCACCCGCGCCGCCTCCTTCGGCACCGGCCGGATCGAGACCTGCTCCCACGGCACGGCACCGCCCCACCAGGCACTGTTGCGCGCGAGTTCCAGTCCCTCGCCCTTGCGCCAGGAGACGACGCGGAACGGTCCCGTCCCGATCGCCGCCGCGCCGGAGTTGAAGGCGTCGGGCTTCGCGGCGATCGCGGTGCGCTGCACCATGCCGATGGCGGTCAGGTCCCAGGGCAGGGTGGGGGCGGGGGCGCGGGTCCGGATTTCCAGGGTCGTGGCATCGACCGCGCGGCTCGATTCGATCGCCCGGAGGTAGGTGCCGTAGCCGCCCGGGCTGCCCTCGACCGAGACGGCCCGCCGCAGCGAGGCCACCGCGTCCTCGGCCTCGAACGGCCGCCCGTCGTGGAAGCGGACGTCCGGGCGGAGCTTCAGCACCCAGCGCGTCGGCTCGGCCATGGTCCAGGAGAGCGCGAGGCCCGGGGTCAGGCGCTGGCCGGCGTCCTGGGCGACCAGCGGGTCGAAGACGTGGCGGGCGACCTGGGCGTTGGGCAGGGTCGAGTGGAAGTGCGGGTCGAGGGCGCTGTGCTCGACGGCGACGCCGACGCGCAGGCGCTGGGCCGCGGCCGGCGGCGATGTGACCAGGATCGCCGCGGCGCAGGTCGCGGCCAGGACGGTCCAGGCGGCGACGCCGCGGAGAAGGCCCAATCGCACCGGTGCTTCCTTTCGGCTGCCTCGCTTCACGACCGTACCAGGACGACGCCGCGACGGGCCAGCGTCAAGCCGGCGGCGGCCCCGGCCGGGAGCGCCCCGTCGACGTCGTGGCTGACGGCGAAGACCGGCCCGACCGCGCTGTCGAGGGTGTATTCCATGACCGCCCCCATGTAGGCGGCACGGCGCACCGTCGCCGGCAGGCCGCTCCCCGGCGGGCCGATCCGCACCGCCTCCGGCCGGACGGCGACCGACGCCGGGCCGACGGCGAGGTCGCGATGCGGCATCTGGACGGTCAGCGGCCCGATCTCGACCCGGGCCGAGGCGCCGTCGATGGCGGCGATCCGTGCCGGCAGGATGTTGGCCTCGCCCATGAAGCCGGCGACGAAGATGTCGGCGGGCAGTTCGTAGAGCTCGACCGGGGTGCCGGTCTGCGCGATCTCGGCGTTGCGCATGACGACGATGCGGTCGGAGACGGCCAGCGCCTCGCTCTGGTCGTGGGTGACGTAGACGACGGTGACGCCGAGCCGCTGCTGCAACTCGCGGATGTCGTCGCGCATGCGCCGGCGCAGGCGCGCGTCGAGGTTGGAGAGCGGTTCGTCGAACAGCAGCACGGCCGGCTCCAGCACCAGCGCGCGGGCGACCGCGACGCGCTGCTGCTGCCCGCCCGAGAGTTCCGACGGCAGGCGCTGGCCGAGCCCTTCCAGGCCGACGGAGACGAGCGCGGCGTCGGCGCGCTCCGCCGCCGCCCGCCGGCCCATGCCGGACGAGACGAGGCCGTAGGCGACGTTCTCCGCCACGGTCATGTGCGGAAAGAGGGCGTAGGACTGGAAGACCAGGCTGACGTCGCGCTCGCCCGCCGACAGCCGCGTGACGTCGCGCCCGGCGATGCGGATGGTGCCCTCGCTCGGCGTCTCCAGGCCGGCGATCATGCGGAGCAGCGTGGTCTTGCCGCAGCCCGACGGGCCGAGCAGCGTCACCAGGGTGCCACCCTGGATGACGAGGTCGAGCGGCTTCACCGCCGCCACCTGACCGTAGCGCTTGCCGATCCCGTCCAGGCGCACCTCGGCGCCGCTCTTGCCCCTGCCCGTCACGCGCGTCCTCCCACCGGAACGGCGGCGGGGACGCCCGCCTGCCTGCGGCCCAGCCGGCGGCGGCCGACCAGGAGCTGGATGATGCCGATGGCCACCACCATCAGCAGGATGAGGGCGGCGCTGTAGGCGATCGAGATGCCGTAGTCGCCGTTGATGACGCGGTTGATGATGAAGACGGTCGCCATCTCGTGCCGGGCGGAGACGAGGAAGATCACCGCGCTCACCGTCGTCATCGCCCGCACGAAGGAATAGACGAGCGCCGTCAGGATCGCCGGCTTCAGCAGCGGCATCACCACCCGGCGCAGGGTGCGGAAGGTGGAGGCGCCGAGCGTCGCCGAGGCCTCGTCGAGGCTGCGGTCGAGCTGGCTCATCGCCGCCATGCCCGAGCGCACGCCGACCGGCATGTTCCGGAAGACGAAGCAGGCGACGAGGATGATGGCGGTGCCGGTGATCTCGAGCGGCGGCACGTTGTAGGTGAGGATGTAGGCGACGCCGATCACCGTGCCCGGCACGGCGAAGGTCAGCATCAGGGCGAACTCGAGCGCGAAGCGGCCGGCGAAGCGCTGGCGGGAGAGCACCCAGGCCGCCAGCATGCCGAGCGCCGCGGTGATCGGGGCGGCGATCGCCGCCAGCGTCACCGTGGTCCCGAGCGAGTTCCAGGCGAGGCCCGAGAGGATCAGG
Source organism: Allostella sp. (assembly GCF_041913585.1). Taxonomy (NCBI): domain Bacteria; kingdom Pseudomonadati; phylum Pseudomonadota; class Alphaproteobacteria; order Rhodospirillales; family Allostellaceae; genus Allostella; species Allostella sp. Next base: position 4,598 of record NZ_JAYSFE010000069.1, on the reverse strand, counting down.
CCGCCGTCGGGGCCGGTCGTGACCGAGAAGGCGCGGACGAAATGGTCCAGCGTCGGCGTCCAGTCGCGGCCCCAGACCTTCACGAAGGCGCCGGCCAGCGCCATCGCGTAGACGATCACGGTCAGGATCGCCCACGGCACGGCGATGGCGAAGGCGGCGACGGCGACCGGGCGCGGCAGCGGCGTCGGCAGCCCGGAATCGCCCTTGCCCGAGAGCGAGACGTAGGAGCGGCGCCCGAGCACGGCGCGCTGCAGGAAGAAGGCGGCCAGCGCGAAGGCGAGCAGGACCAGCGCCAGCATCGCGGCGCGGCCGAAATCGGCCTGGGCGCCGACGACGGCGAAGAAGATCTCGGTCGAGAGCACGCCAAAGGAGCCGCCGAGCACGATCGGATTGCCGAAGTCGGCGAGGCTCTCGACGAAGACGACGAGCCAGGCGTTGGCGAGGCCGGGTCGCATCAGCGGCAGCGACACGGTGTGGAACGTGCGCATCGGGCTCGCCCGGAGCGTCCGCGACGCCTCCTCCATGGCGGGGGAGATGCCCTCGACGACGCCGATCAGGACGAGGAAGGCGGTGGGCGTGAAGGAGAAGACCTGGGCCAGCCACACGCCCTGGGCGCCATAGATCCAGCGGCCGAGCTGGGCGCCGGTCAGAGCCTCGACCAGCTGGTTGACGACGCCGGACCGGCCGAAGATCAGGATCAGGCCGAGCCCGATGACGAAGGGCGGGGTGATGATCGGCAGCACCGTCAGCAGGCGCATCGCCCGCCGCGCCCGGAAGTCCGTGCGGGTCGCGATCAGCGCGAAGGCGAGGCCGAGCGCCGTCGCCGCCGTCGCCGTCGAGAAGCCGAGCGCCAGCGTGTTCCAGGCGACGCCGCAGGATTGTCCCGAGGCGATGCAGGCGAGGCCCCAGACCTTGCGGTCGGCCACCCGGTCGGCGAAGGCGGCGAGCGGGCCGGCGTCGGCGGTGCCGCCGAAGGCCTGGGAGAGGATGGTCGCCATCGGCCAGGCGGTGAAGACGAGGATGGCGCCGGCGAGCAGTGCCACCGCGCCGGCGGTGAAGCGGTCGCCCTTGAAGGCGCCGCGCAGCGCCAGGCCGTCGCTCGCCTGGAAGAGGAAGCCGACCGCCGCGACGGCGCCGCCGACGCCGATGCCGAACTGGCGGTCCTCGATCTCGCCGAACAGCGCCGCCAGCCAGGGCTGGGTCCAGCCGCGGATGCCGACCGCGAAGCCCTGGGTCGCGATCGCCGCCATGCCGAGGACGCCGGCCGCCAGCAGGATCAGGCCGCGCCGCTCGCGGTCGAGGCGCGGCACCAGGGCGGCGGGAGCGCCGACCACAAGCGCCGCCAGCACCGGCCAGAACCAGAAGCGCCCGTGCCGGGCCGCCTGGGCGGCGGCCGATGCCGCTTCGGGATCTTCCTGGACGAGCGCCAGGAGGGCGCTCCAGCCGATCCCGTCCTGCTGCATGTGCCACGGCAGGAGGGCCGCGCCGACCAGCGCCACCCACCACCAGGTCGCGGCCGGCGGCGCCTTCACCGTCGTCGCGGTCCGCCGCAGGTCATCGCGGCAGCCGTCCGATTTCCTCGTCCCAGCGGGCGAGCAGGCGGCTGCGCTCGGCCGAACGGCCGAAGCGGGCGAGATCCTGGCTCACCAGCTTCGCCTGCGACAGATCCGGGCTGCCCGGCGGCGGCGGCGCCTTGCGGTTGGCCGGCAGGTGCAGGTGCCCGGCCTTGGCGGTCAGGGCCTGCGCCTCGGGCGTCAGCGCCCAGTCGTAGAAACGGCGCGCCGCGTCGCGGTTGCGCGCGCCCTTGATGATCGACATGGCGTCGATCGCCAGCGTCGTGCCTTCGCAGGGGGCCGCCGTCTCGACCGGGAAGCCGGCCCGCTTCTCGGCCGCGAAACCCTGCACGAAGCCGAGCGACAGCGCGGTCTCGCCGCGCGCCACCGCCCGCGTCGGCGCGATGCCGGACCGCGGGTAGCTGTTGACGTTGGCGTGCATGTCGCGAAGGAAGCGGAAGGCCCCGTCCTCGCCGTGGAGCTGCACCAGGATGCTGAGGATCGTGTAGGCCGTGCCCGACGAGTGCGGGTTCGACATCTGGATCTCGCCGCGATAGGCGGGCTTCAGCAGGTCGGCCCAGCAGGCCGGCGCCGGCAGGTTCTTCTTGGCCAGCAGTTCCGTGTTGTAGCCGATGCCGACGACGAGCCCGGCCATGCCGACGGCGCGGCCGCCCGACGCCGTCCACAGGTCGCGGGCCCAGGGCTCGAGGTCGTCGAGGGCGGCCGGGCGGTGGGGGTCGGTCAGGCCCTGCTCGGCGGCGACGAGATGGGCGTCGGCCTGGCCCGTCCACCACACGTCGCCGCGCGGGTTGGCGGCCTCCGCGCGCATCTGGGCCAGGACCTCGCCGGTGCTCTTCTGGGTCATCGCGACGGCGATGCCGGTCGTCGCCTGGAACCCCGTCGCCATCTCCTGGCACCATTCGACGGGGCCGGAGCAGTAGAGGTTGAGCTGGTCCCGCGCCGCCGCCGGCGCGGCCGCGATCACGGCGAGCCCGAGCCCGAGCGCGAGCCCGGCCAACGCCGACCCGGCGGCGGCGAGGGCGCGCATCAGCCGCGCGGCAGGCTGCCGATCTCGCGGTCCCACCGCTCGATCAGCCGCTTGCGCTCGGCCGCCCTGCCGTACTTGGCGAAGTCGTACTCGATGAGCTTCATCTTGGAGAGATCCGGGGCCTTGGGCGGCAGCGGCGCGGCCCGGTTCGCCGGCGTCTGGAGCTGCTTGCCGGCGTCGTAGCCGAGGCGCTGCGCCGGCGCCGTCAGCGCCCAGTCGTAGAATTTGCGGGCGTTCGGCAGGTTGCGGGCGCCGGCGATGATCGACATCGAGCCGATCTCGAAGCCCGTGCCCTCGCACGGCGTCGCATAGTCGGCCGGGAACCCGGCATTGGCCTCGACCACCGCGTCGTGGACGAAGCTGATCGATACCGCCGTCTCGCCCCGCGCCACCGCCTTGATCGGCGCCGTGCCGGAGCGGGTGTAGGCGTTGATGTTCGGGTGCAGGGCCTTCATGTAGGCGAACGCCTGGTCCTCGCCCATGAGCTGGACGATCGTCGCGATCATGACGTAGGCGGTACCGGAGGAGTTCGGGTTGGCCATCTGGATCTCGCCCTTGAGTCCGGGCTTCACCAGGTCGGCCCAGCAGGCCGGGGCCGGCTGGCCCTTCTTCGCCAGCAGTTCGCGATTGAAGCCGAAGCCGAGGGCGCCGGCATAGACGCCGACGGCACGCTTGCCCGACTGCTCCCACTGCTGGCGTGCCCAGGGGTGGAGCTCCTTGAGGTTGGCGCTCTCGTAGACGAGCGTCAGCTTCTCCTCGGCCGCCGCCATGTGCGGGTCGCCGGTGCCGCCGAACCAGACGTCGGCCTTCGGGTTCTGCGCCTCGGCCCGGATCTGCGCGAAGGTCTCGCCGGAGCCCTTCTGCGTCATCGCCACCTTGACGCCGGTGTCCTTCTCGAAATTGGTCGCGATCGCCTGGCACCACTCGACCTGGACCGAGCAGTAGAGGTTGAGCTGGCCCTGGGCCATGGCCGGCCCGGCCAGCGCCAGCAGCGGCAGGCCTAGCAGGCCGGCCCGGATCGTCTTCATCGTCCTCGTCTCCCCCGTCGGGCAGCGACCGGCCGTGGTCGGCATCCCCGGTCCGATCGTCGTTTCGCCGTCTCGAATCTGTAACAATTCGCCGAGGGGTTGCCCAGCCGCATCGCGACCCGCATCCCGCGCCGGCGTTCACGCTTCGGTGGTCTGCCGTTCGAGCAGGGCGGCGATGCGCCGGCCGGCGGCTTCGGGATCGGGCGGCAGGCGGCGCAACTCGGTGCCGGCCGCGCGGACCGTCGCCTCCACCATGCGCCAGGCGCCGGAGGGTCGATCGACCGCGGCCATGGCGATGTCGAGGCGCCGGGTGCCGATGCCGCTCGCCGCGATCGCCTCGGGCGGCGCCGCATAGACCGCGGCGTCCATCTCGCGGTCCTCGACGATCTGCCCGTAGGCCTCCGGCAGGTTGCCGACGCGCTGCCCGGGTCGCCAGCCGTCGAGGTCGACGCCGGACCTGGTCGCCGTTCCCACGCGCCAGCCGAACCGCCGGCGCAGGGTCGCCGCCGCGGCCGCGGCGTGCGCCTCGAGATCGCCCTCTCCGACCAGCAGGACGTGGCGCATGCGGCCGCGGTCGGCCGGCGGGTAGGTGCGGTCGAGGAGGATGCCGGCCGGGTCGACCGGCGACGGGAAGCCGTAATGGACCGCGAGGTTGGGCTGCGGATTGACCTCGCAGATGCCGGCCCCGACCTCGCGCCAGGACCGCGCGATGTCCGGCATGCGCAGGTCGATGCCGGCGATGTCGAGATCGAAGACGGCGACCGCGGCTTCGGCCATCGCCTTGTTGTCGGGATGGATCCGGTGCGTGACGTCCTCGCGGCCGCTGCCGCCGAACCCCATCAACGGCAGCGGGTGGCCCGGCACGACCGCGCCGGCCGCCCGCCCCGCGGCGGGGCGGCCGGGCCACCCCGCGCACGCGCTCGCCGTGCTCGAAAACGACCGGGTCGGGCCCGACGGGCGGCCGTGGCT
>NZ_JAYSFE010000068.1:0-24816 GCF_041913585.1 Allostella sp. | reverse complement strand
TCGCGATAGGCGATGCGGCCCGGCTGCCCATGCACCGGCAGCCAGGAGGCCGGGTTGTTCGGCTGGGCCTGGTAGTGAGGCGTCAGCGGATGGCGGAACGCGGCGTAGTTGGCGCCGTGCGGCCGTGATCGGTAGGTCTTCACGACCAGCGGATCGACCCGCCCGGTCAGGTCGCAGGGCCGTCCCTCGGGGTTCGGCACGAAGTCGAGCCGTATCCGTCGCGGCATCCCCCAATAGGCCTGGAGCGGATCGACGTCCGCGGGCGTCGTCGTCTGCCCCCGGTCGGAGACCCGGGTGGCGGCGAGCCAGGGGAAGATCCGCGGCAGCGACCGTTCGCTGCCCGCCGGCGCCGGCGGCCGCACGGCATTGAGCCAGAGCATGTGCCACAGCGCCTCCGGCCGGCCCGGCCGTGGGGCAGGGCGGACCAGCGTCGTCAGCGGCCCGCCGCCGCGCAGCGAGGTGCGGACGCCGGCACCGCCGGCCGGCGCATAGGTCTGAAGGGTGAAGAGCGCCATCGCCGCCGCCGGCCGCGACAGGCGTTCGACGGCGCCGCGATGGACGAAATGGTCGAGGTTCTTCCGGATGGCGAGCATGCCCGGCGCCTCGATGAGAAGCTGCCCGACCGGCACCGCATTGTCCGGCAGCTCCTCCCGGTCCTGGCCGAAGCGGGGGCCGTCGCCGTCGAGCCGGAACGCCTCGGCGAGCGGCGCGAAGGCGGCGTCGAGGGTCTCCGGCGCGGGCGGCCGCTCGAACCATTCCGCCCACGCCTCGTCCGCCATCCGCTCGCCGCAGGCGGTCGCCAGCAGCCCGATCAGGAACTCCCGCGCCGCGGCGTCGAAGTCGGCCCGGCCCCAGGCGAAACCGACGACCGGATTGCCGTCGACATCCGCCGCCACTTCCGCCGGCCGCACCCACCGCCGCGAGCCGTCCGCCAGCACGGCGGGGAGCCATGGGCTCCAGAGCAGGCTGAAAGAGGCTTCGTCGACAGCGGCCATTGCGTCGCCTGATTCGACTTTTTCGAAAAAATTATATTCATGATGAACGGATAAGTGCTGGAGTCAATCCGCTTGCCTGTTGGTCACCCGCCGCCTGCGCTCCGCTCGGGCCGGGCGCTCCCCCAAGAGAGCGCGATCAGCCAAGGAGCCGCGTCGGCACGCCGAGCGCTGGGCCGGCACCGGCCAGTCGCCGGTCGAGCGTATGCAGGGTGGCGCCATGGTCGGACGCCGTCGCCAGATGCAGCGCGTCGCCGGCGCGGAGCCCGAGCGCGTGCTGGTCGACGAACCGGGCGGCAATGCGGAAGTGCCGGCCCGCCACCGGCAGCACGGTGAGGCTGTCGGCGATCAGCGTGTGGAACATGGCGAGCACGGCCGCGCGCTGCTCCAGGTCGAGCTGCCCCGTGCGCACTTTGATCGCCAGCGCCGACGAGGTCTCGGTGATGGTCCAGTCGCTGATCCGGAGCCGTACTGGGTCCTGTTCCGCCAGCCAGCCCTGAACGTCGGCGGTGGCCGCCTCGTTGGAGAGCGCCGCGACGATCAGCGACGTGTCGAGATAGAGCATCAGTAACGGTCGTCGTCCCGCATCGTCCGCACCAGTTCGGCGGCGCTCCCGGACGGCGGCGGCAGGGTCGCCGTCAGTGCGCGGAGGCGGGCGGCATCGATCGGTCGGCGCGGCGCGGCGGCGGCGGTCAGGCGCGCGACCGGCCGGCCGCGGCGGGTAATGTCGATCGCATCGCCAGCCTCGACCCGGTCGACGAGTTCGCTCAGATGTGTCTTGGCGTCCGCGAGGCTGACCGTGCTCATGTCGCGCTCCTGACCATCCAGTTGGTCATATGATGCAACAGGAGCCGCGCTCCGGGCAAGCCGGCCGAGCCCTGGCAATCACCGCCCAGCGCCTGCTCCGGGCGGTTGGCGGACCTCCAGGCCGCGCCCGGCCCGGTAACGCAGCACGACCGGCCGGTCCTTGGCGTCGACGACTTCGGCGCGCAGGCCGTCGGCATCCGCGTCCAGCGCCACCAGCAGCGCGTCCTGCTCGTAGCGGCCCCAGGTCGCCCTCGCTGCGGCGATCGCGGCGGCGAGCGGTCCGGTCGCCGGGGCCTCTCTTCCGATGCGGGCCGCGCGCACTGACACTTCCGACATGGCCCAGCCCCGCCTCGGATCGAGGTCGGGGCAGAGCGGCGCCAGCGTCGCCCCGTCCCAGCGGGCGAGGCGGAGCGTGCGGCGGTCGTCGGCGAGGCGGGTCGCCACCCGGGTCTCGTCCGGCCAGGGCTGGCCGGCCCGGACATAGCCGGCGTCGAGATCGAGCAGGTTGTGCAGCGCAAAGGAGCGCTCGGCCGAACGCTCGCCCCGCGCCGCCTGATGGTTGTGCTCCAGGCCGGCCGGCACCTCCGCACCGGCCGCCTCGCCGTAGACGCGCTCGATCAGCCCGGGCACGTCGTCCGGGACCCGGATGCCGCTCGTCCGGAAGGCCTGCCGCGCGCTCAACCAGAGGATGCCGTGATCCCGGTAGACGGCCGCGGTACCGGGCAGGAACGACTTCACCCAGTCGCGCGCGACGGTGCCGTCCGGGTCTGGCGCCAGGACGAGGAGGCGCGGTCCGGGCACCGGCCGCGCCGCGGCCGGGGGCCGGGGGGGGTGGCGGCCCCCCCCCCCGGCCGGCGGGGGGCGGGGGGGGGGGGGGGCCCGCCCCCCCGGGGGGGGGGGGGGCGCCCCCCCCCCCCCCCCCCGCGGCCGGGCGCCGGTCGAGATGGCGCCAGACCCGGCCGGCGCGCTGGAGAAGGAGGTCGATCGGCGCGAGGTCGCTGACCATGAGGTCGAAATCGAGGTCGAGCGATTGTTCCACCACCTGGGTCGCCACCAGCACCCGGCCGCGGCGGTGCTCGGGCGTGCCGTCGCGGCCGAAGCGGGCGAGGACGGCGTTCTCGATCGCCAGTCGATGCCCCATGGCGAAGCGGGCGTGGAAGAGGTCGGCGGCGATGCCGCGGGCGGCGAGGAGGTCGGTCGCCGCGATCGCGTCGTCGACGGTGTTGCGCACCCAGGCGATCGCGGCACCGGCTCGGGCGGCAGAGGCGATCGCCGCCACCGCCGCCTCGGGGTCGGCGAGCCGTTCCGCGACGAGCCGCCGCGGCAGGTCGCGGCGCGGGGCGATCGGCTGCTCCAGCACGGGCGCGCCGACGGCGAGGCGGGTGGCGCCTGGGTAGGCGCTGCCGAGCCGGGGCGCCGCCGGCGCCCGCGCTGCGGCGGACCATTCAAGGGCGATCCGCTGCTTGGTCGGCCGCGGCAGGGTGGCGGAGAGGACGATGGCGTGGCCGCCCTGCATGGCGTGGGCAGCGAGCAGCCGGTCGATCTCGGCGCTCATGTAGGCGTCGTAGGCATGGGCCTCGTCGACGACGAGGACGCGGTCGGCGAGCGCGGCCAGCCGGATCGCCTGATGCTTGGCCGGCAGCACCGCAAGGAGTGCCTGGTCGATGGTGCCGACGCCGATGTCGGCGAAGAACGCCTTGCGCCGGTCGTGGGCGAGCCACGCGGCGCACTCCGCGGCGCAGTCGCCGTCGGGCGCGTCGCGGTCGTCCGCCGCGCGCTGCCCCGGGACCGGCTCCAGGATGCTCTGGCGAAAGCCGTCGTCGAGCGCCGCCCGTCCGTGGGCCAGCACCAGCGACGGCCGGGCCGCCGCCTCGAACATCCGGCGATAGGCGGTGCCGAGGCGGCGATACATGGCGTTGGCGGTGGCCATCGTCGGCAGTGCCAGGTAGAGGCCGTTCGCCCGTCCCGCCGCCATCAGCCGGTGGACGATGGCGAGTGCCGCTTCGGTCTTGCCGCTGCCCGTCATGTCCTCGAGCATGAAGAGAAGCGGGCCCGCGGGCAGGTCGACCTGCTCGGCCCAGGCCTGGAGCGGGCTCGGCACCAGCCCCGGCCGGCCGGTGAGGGCGGCGAGGCCGGCATAGGGCGCCGCCGGGGCAGGCAGGATGCCGGCGGCGCGCACGGCCGTCTCGGCCCGCGGCAGGGCGGTGCCGGTCCAGTAGGCGGCGACCGGCTCGCCGCTATCGGCCGCGTAGGGAAACCAGCCCTGGTTGGAGCCGATCCAGTCGGCGGCGACCGAGAGGCCGGCGAGCCGCCAGCCGACGCGCCGCAGCACGGCGGCGTCCGGCGCTGGCACGGGCGGCGGCGCCAGCAGCCCCAGCATGGCGCGCGCGAACGCCAGGGCCGCCGCCTCGGCGGCCGGCCCGAAGGTGAGTTGCGGCAGGTCGTCGGCATCGACCGGCCGTCCGTGGTGCGCCAGTACCGGCAGGAAGAAGGTGGTGAACTGCGGCAGCCGCCAACCCGGCAGGGCGGGGTCGAGCAGCGGCCGCAGGGCGCGGCGCAGGAGGCCGATCCCGGTCGCCGGATGACCGGGATCGGCCTGCCGCAGCGTGGCCTCGTCGAGCGGGCCGAGCACCGCCGCCGGCCAGCGCTCCGGCGACTTCGCCTGGAAGACGCGCGCGAACTTGCCGAGATCGTGGAGGGCGAGCGCCAGCGTCCACAGCCGCACCAGGTCGTCGGCCGCCCAGCCGAGCGCGTCCGCCATGGCCCGGAACGGGGCGGGGTGGCACGCGGCCAGGATCCGGCCGACGGCGGCGACGTCGAGGCTGTGCATCCACAAGGGGTGCCAGTCGCAGCCGCTGCCGGCGACCGGCTGCGCCTTGCCCCAGAACGGACGGAAGTCGGTCTCCGCGCTCATGTCGGCGCCTCCTCGCCCCGGCGGCCTGCGGGATCGCGCCGAAGCGCGGTCCGGCGCCACGACGGCAGTTGTGCAACGGCCCCCGTTGGACCCACAATGGCGGCCGGACTCTCCGGGCGCCGGCCGCCCGGGTCGCGCGCGCCGACCGGCTGGCGGACACCGCCGCCGGAGGTTGCCGCGACTTCGTCTCTCGCCACGGCTTCCATCCCCTGCAGGAACGACCGATGACAGCAGATATAAAATACGAGGCACCCGACACGATCGAGAAGGCCGTGGCCATCCTGGCCGCGGCCAACGGCAGTGGACGGGTGCTCGCCGGGGGAACCGACCTCCTCGTGCAGATGCGCGCCGGCGTCGCCAAGCCCGGCACCATCGTCGACGTCAAGAAGATCGCCGAGATGACCACCGTCTCGGAGACGAACGGGTCCTTCCGCATCGGCGCCGCGGTCTCGGGCGCCGAACTCGGCGAGAACGCGGCGCTGGTCGCGGCCTGGCCCGGCGTCGTCGAGGCGGTCAACCTCATCGGCTCGACCCAGGTGCAGGGCCGCGCGTCCGCCGGCGGCAACCTGTGCAACGCCTCGCCCGCCGCCGACAGCGTGCCGGCGATGGTCGCGGCCGGGGCGATCCTCACCATCCAGGGGCCGAACGGCCGCCGCGAGCTGCCGGTCGAGAAGCTGCCGGCCGGCCCGGGCCGCACCAACCTCGCCCCCGGCGAGATCGTCGTCTCCATCACCCTGCCGGCCCGGCCCAAGGGCTCGGGCGACGCCTACCTCCGGCTCATCCCGCGCACCGAGATGGACATCGCCGTCGTCGGCTGCGGCGTCAGCCTGACCATGGACGGCGACACCTGCACGGCCGCCCGCGTCGGCCTCGGTGCGGTCGCGCCGACCGTGCTGCTGGTCGAGGACGCCGCCAGGGCGCTGGTCGGCTCGAAGCTCGACGACCAGGCGCTGGAAGCGGCGGCGGCCGCCTGCCGGGCCGCCTGCAAGCCGATCGACGACAAGCGCGGCACCATCGCCTACCGCACCAAGATCGCGGGCGTGCTGCTGAAGCGCGCCACCGCCATCGCAGCCGAACGCGCGCGGAGCCACTGATCCCATGTCGAAGATCCACGTCAGCACGACCATCAACGGCGAGCCGGTCGAGTTCCTCTGCGCCCCGCAGCAGACCGTCCTCGACGTCCTGCGCGACCAGCTCCAGCTCACCGGCACCAAGGAAGGCTGCGGCTCCGGCGACTGCGGCGCCTGCTCGATCCTGGTCGACGGCCGGCTCGTCTGCTCCTGCCTGATGCTGGGCGCCGAGGCCGAGGGCCATCGCATCGAGACCATCGAGGGCATGGCCGAGGGCGACGAGCTGCACCCGCTGCAGAAGAAGTTCGTCGAGATGGCGGCACTGCAGTGCGGCATCTGTACGCCGGGCTTTCTCGTCGCCTCCAAGGCGCTGCTCGACCGCAATCCGAACCCCACCGAAACCGAGGTCCGGTACTGGCTGGCCGGCAACCTCTGCCGCTGCACCGGCTACGACAAGATCGTTCGCGCGGTCATGGACGTCGCCGCCGAGATGAGGGAGACCGCACGATGAGCGCTCGCGAATACAAGTGGATCGGCACCCGCCCGAACCGGCCGGACGGCGCCGACAAGGTCACCGGCCGCGCCCGCTTCGGCGCGGACTTCGCGCTGCCCGGCCAGCTCGTCGGCAAGGTGCTGCGCAGCCCGCACGCCCACGCGATCATCAAGTCGATCGACGTCTCGGCGGCGCTGGCGCTGCCGGGCGTCAAGGCCGTCGTCACCTCGGCCGACTTCCCCGACCAGCCGAACGTCACCGTCCCGGCGGGCGAGATGCAGGTCAACCTGCGCGACGTGACGCGCAACGTCATGGCGCGCGAGAAGGCGCTCTACGACGGCCATGCCGTCGCCGCCGTCGCCGCCACCACCGAGGAGATCGCCAACGCGGCGCTCGGCCTCATCAAGGTCGAGTACGAGGTGCTGCCGCACGTCATCGACGTCGAGGCGGCGATGGCGCCGGGCGCGCCGATCCTGCACGACCATCTCCGCACCGAGGGCATCGAGCCGAAGCCCGAGAACCCGACCAACGTCGCCAAGCGCATCGACTTCGCCAAGGGCGACGCCGCGGCCGGCTTCGCCGCCGCCGACATCGTCGTCCAGCACCGCTACACCACCCAGCCCGTCCATCAGGCCTATATCGAGCCGCACGCGACGCTCGCCAGCGCCGCCGCCGACGGCCAGGTCCAGGTCTGGTCGACGACCCAGGGCCACTTCCAGGTCCGCGGCTTCTGCTCGCGCCTGCTCAACATCGAGACCTCGCAGATCCGCGTCGTCCCGACCGAGATCGGCGGCGGGTTCGGCGGCAAGACGGTCGTCTATCTCGAGCCGGTGGCCATCCGCCTGTCGCAGAAGTCGGGCAAGCCGGTGAAGATGGTGATGACCCGCGAGGAGGTGTTCCGCGCCTCCGGCCCGACCTCGGGCGGCCTCGTCGAGGTCAAGATCGGGGCGAAGAAGGACGGCACGATCGTCGCCGCCGAGGCGATGGTGGCGCTCCAGGCGGGCGCCTTCCCGGGCTCGCCGGTCGGTCCCGCCTGCATGTGCAGCTTCGCCTGCTACGACATCGCCAACATCAAGGTCGTCGGCTACGACGTCGTCAGCAACCGGCCCAAGGTTGCGGCCTACCGTGCACCGGGCGCCCCGATCTCGTGCTGGGGCGTCGAATCGACGATGGACATGCTGGCCCAGGAACTGGGCATGGACCCGATCGAGCTGCGCCTGAAGAACGCCGCCAAGGAGGGCACCAAGACCCACTACGGCCCGACCTTCAACCGCATCGGCTTCGTCGAGACGCTGGAGGCGGCGAAGAACTCGGCCCACTACAAGGCGCCGGTGAAGCGCGGCTTCGCCCGCGGCGTCGCCGCCGGCTTCTGGTTCAACGTCGGAGCGGACTCGAGCGCGGCCATCCATGTCGGCGAGGACGGCTCGGTCACCGTCATCTCCGGCAACCCGGACATCGGCGGCTCGCGCGCCTCGCTCGCCCTGATGGCGGCCGAGGAACTCGGCATCGACTACGAGAAGGTGCGGCCGATCATCGCCGACACCGCCTCGATCGGCTTCAACTTCGTCACCGGCGGCAGCCGTGTCACCTTCGCGACGGGCCTCGCGGTCGTCAACGCGACCAAGGACGCGATCCGCGAGCTCAAGGTGCGCGCCGCCAAGATCTGGGAAGTCGAGCCCGAGGCGGTGATCTGGGAAGACGGCATGGCCAAGCCGGCCAGCACCAATGTCGGCGAGTTCGAGCCCCTGTCGCTGTCGCAGCTCGCGGCGATGGCGAGCAAGACCGGCGGCCCGATCAACGGCCATGCCCAGTTGAACGCCCAGGGGGCCGGGCCCGGCTTCGGCGTCCACGTCGTCGACCTCGCGGTCGATCCCGAGACGGGCGTCGTCACCATCGACCGCTACACCGCGGTCCAGGACGTCGGCACGGCGATCCATCCGAGCTACGTCGAGGGCCAGCTCCAGGGCGGCGCCGTCCAGGGCATCGGCTGGGCGCTCAACGAAGAGTACATCTACAATGCCAAGGGCCGGCTCGATAACGCCGGCTTCCTCGACTACCGCATCCCGGTCTGCTCGGACCTGCCGATGATCGAGACGGTGCTGGTCGAGGTGCCGAACCCGGCCCATCCCTATGGCGTCCGCGGCGTCGGCGAGGTGCCGATCGTGCCGCCGATGGCGGCCATCGGCAATGCCGTCGCGCGCGCGACCGGCGTGCGCTTCACCGCGCTGCCGATGTCGCCGCCGCGGGTCTCGGCCGCGCTCGACGCGGCCCGGCCGGCGATGGCGGCGGAGTAGCGCGGCGATGCGTCGGAGGTCGGCCGGATGGCGCGCGTCGTCCTGACCCGCTCCTTCGCCGACCTCTACGCCAGGGGGCAGGTGGAACACGACGTGCCGGGCCTCCGGGTCCGGCACCTCGTGCAGGCGCTCGACGAGCGGTTCCCCGGCATCGGGGCCCGCCTGTCGGACGGTGTCGCCGTCGCGATCGACGGCGTCATCCACCAGAACGCCTTCCTGGAGGAGGTCGGCCTCGACAGCGAGGTCTGCTTCATGCCCGCCATCGAGGGCGGGTGAGGGGGCGGCCCCGGGGAACCGGGACCGCCGCCCCGATCACCGGATGAACCCGATCACAGGATGAAATAGTCGGCGTCGAGCCGGCCGATGTTGTTGACGGTGATGTGGTCGCCGGTCGGCAGCACGAGGTGGAGGCCGCCGGCGACCGGCTCGACCCCGACCGAGAAGGCGAAGTCGGTGAAGTCGTCGAAGCCGAAGGCGCGGAGGTCGATGAAGTCGAGGCCGGGCGAGAAGTCGACGACGATGTCGGAGCCGCTCTCCGGGGCGAAGACGAAGGTGTCGCGGCCGGAATCGCCGAAGAGCCAGTCGACGCCGCGGTCGCCGGAGATCGTGTCGTCGCCGGTGCCACCGTAGAGCGTGTCGTCGTCGCGGCCGCCGTAGAGCCGATCGAAGCCGTCGCCGCCCGCGATCACGTCGCGGCCGCTGCCGCCATAGAGCTCGTCGAATTCCGTGCCGCCGTCGATGCGGTCGTCGCCGGTATCGCCCGAGAGCGTGTCGTTCTGCGCCTCGCCGTAGAGCGTGTCGGCGCCGGGGCCGCCATGGCCGATGTCGCGGCCCGCGCCGCCGCCGATCAGGTCGTTCCCGACATTGCCGGAGACGAAGTCGTCGTCGGTGCCGCCGAACAGCCGGTCGTTGCCGACCTCGCCGAAGATGATGTCGCGGCCGGCGCTGCCGGCGACCGTGTCGTCGCCGTCGCTGCCGAGCAGGAAGTCGGCGCCGTCGCGGCCCTCGATCTGGTCGTTGCCGGGGCCGCCGAACGCGGTGTCGGCACCGGGGCCGGCGTCGATCGTGTCGTTGCCGCCGGCGCCGTCGATCCGGTCGTCGCCGCCGCGTCCGTCCAGCATGTCGCCTTCGGGCAGTCCGAACTGCGTGTCGTTGCCCTCGCTCAGGATGAATAGCGCCACGGTCGCCCCCCGGAGTTCCAGTCCACCCCTACGACACTCCAACTCCGGCGGCTTTGCAAAGGGGTTGTTGGCGCCGGCCCGGAACGCGGGCCGACGGCCGGGCGTTCCCGCCGCGCTCCTCGCACCGCCCGAGGACGGTTGGAGGCCGGTCCAGCATGCCAGACATTCTCACGCCGGGCCCGGACGGGGCCGTGGCGGGCGCCCCGCCGACGCCGCTCGCCGCCGTCCGTCCGGCACCGCCGCCGCTGGTCACCGCCGGCGCCATCCTCGTCGTCATCGGCGCGCTCTATCTCGGGCGCGACATCTTCATCGCCTTCGCGCTGGCGATCCTGCTCGGCTTCCTGCTGACACCGCTCGCCAACCGCCTGCGGCGGTGGGGCGTGCCGCGGGTGCTGGCCGCCCTGCTGGCGGTGGGCGTCGCGGTCGTCGTCGTCGCCGTCGTCGCGGTGGTGGTCGGCAACGAGCTCTACCTGCTCGCCGGCAACATCCCGGACTACCAGTCGACGATCCGCGACAAGCTGGCGGCGATCCGCGAATCCGCCGGCGGCGGCGGGGTCTTCGAGCGCCTGTCGCAGATGGCGAGCCTGCTCGGCCGCGAACTCGGCGCCATCCGGCCCGAGGCCGCGGGCGATGCGGTCGCGGTCACCATCCGCCCGCCGCCGCCGCAGCCGCTCGACGTCCTCGACAATTTCGCCGGGCCGGTGGTGACGGCGGTCGCCTCGGCCGGCCTCGTCATCGTCTTCCTCTTCTTCGTGCTGCTGGAGCGCGAGGACCTGCGCGACCGGCTGATCCGCCTCCTCGGCGTCGGCCAGGTGCTGCGCAGCACCCAGGCGCTGGACGAGGCGGCGCGGCGGGTCAGCCGCTATCTCCTGATGCAGCTCGTGGTCAACACCAGCTACGGCGTGCCGATCGGGATCGGGCTGTGGCTGATCGGGGTGCCGAACGCCCTGCTCTGGGGCGTGCTCGCCGGGGTGCTGCGCTTCATCCCCTATCTCGGACCGTTCCTGGCCGCGCTCTTCCCGACCACGCTCGCCTTCGCCATCGATCCCGGCTGGAGCATGCTCGCCTGGACGGTCGCGCTGTTCCTGGTGCTGGAGGTCGTCGGCAACAATGTCCTGGAGCCGCTGCTCTACGGCTCCTCGACCGGCATCTCGTCGCTCGCCATCATCATGGCGGCGATCTTCTGGGCGACGCTGTGGGGGCCGGTCGGCCTGCTCCTGGCGACACCGCTGACCGTCTGCATCGTCGTCATGGGCCGCTACGTCCCGCAGCTCGAGTTCCTCGGCATCCTGCTCGGCAACGACCCGGTGCTGGCGCCGGAGCAGCGCTTCTACCAGCGCATCGTCGCCGGCAACCACGAGGAGGCGATGGAGGTGGCCGAGGACTATCTCGACCAGGCGACGCCGGTTGCCTTCTTCCAGGAGGTGGTGCTGCCGGCCCTCCAGATGGCCGAGAACGACCATGATTTCCGCTGGCTCGACGCCGATCTCCGGCGGCTGGTGGCCGAGCGGGTGGAGCGCGTCCTGGCCGACCTCGACGAGGACGGGCAGCTCGTCATCACGCCGACGGCGGATGACGTGGACGACGTGGACGACGTCGGGCCGGCATCGCCGGCCGCTGCCGGCCGGATCGTCTGCCTCGCCGGCCGGACGCCGCTCGACGCGGTCGCGGCCGGCCTGCTGGCGCGCTGGCTGGCCGGGCTCGGGCGCCGCGCCGACGTCGTCGTCGGCTTCGATCCGCGCGGCGGCTCGGCCGGCTTCGGCGCGCCGGGACCGGGCGACATCGTCGCCCTCTGCTATCTCCATCCCCGGCCGCAGACCTATGCCCGCTATGTCGGGCGCCGCATCCGCCGCCTCGCGCCGGAGGCGCGCATCCTCCTGGTCGCGCTCAACCCGGGCGGCGACGGCGTCGAGCCGGCGCTCCCCTCCGGCGACGGCGCCGCCCTGTCCCTGGCGGCGGCCGTCCAGCGCATCCAAGGCCGGCATGGCAGGGATGCGTCCGCCGCCGTCGCGTGAGCGGCTGCGCCCGGGCTAGGCTGCCCCGGCCGGAGGACCGCCATGGAACTGGAAGACCGCTACTTCGATTCGGCCGGGGTGCCGATCCGCTATGTCGAGGCCGGGCGCGGCGAGCCGCTGCTGCTGCTGCACGGCTTCTCCAGCTCGCTCGACGAGGGCTGGGTCGAGCGCGGCGTCGTCGCCGACCTCGCCGACCGCTGGCGGGTCGTCGCCTTCGACGCGCGCGGGCACGGGCGGAGCGGCAAGCCGCACGACCCGGCCGCCTACGGGCCGGAGATGGGGCTCGACGCGCTGCGCCTGATGGACCATCTCGGCCTCGGCCGGGCCCATCTCATGGGCTACTCGATGGGCGCCCATGTCGCGGCCCATCTCGCCGTCCACCGGCCGGAGCGCCTGCACAGCCTCGTTCTCGGCGGCGCCGTCGGGCGGCTCGACTGGAGCCCGGCCGACCAGGCGCGGGTCGACGCCGAAGCGGCGGAACTCGACCTGGGGCTGCTCTCCTCGCAGATCCTGCGCCTGTGGCCGAAGGACCAGCCGCCGCCCTCGGAGGAGGAGTTGCGCGCCATCTCCGCCCGCCGTCTGGCCGGCAAGGACCCGCTGGCGCTGGCCGCGGTGCGCCGTTCCAACCCGCGCCAGGTGGTGACCCTCGACCGGATGGCGTCGATCCGCCTGCCGGTGCTCGGCATCGTCGGCACGGCCGATCCCTACGCCCGCGATTTCGAGCGGGTGCGGGCGGTGCTGCCGGCGATGCGGGTCGTCACCATCCCGGGCGCGGCCCACGGCAATGCCGTCGGCCGGCCGGAATACGTGGCGGCGGTGCGCGCGTTCCTCGCCGCCCATCCGATGGAGGAGAACGAGGAGCCGCGCGAGTACGCCTCGCCCGCCTGCTCGCTGCACGAACTCGACCCGGCCTTCCGGTCGGAGTGAGAGGGCGGCCCGGTCGGAGAGGAACCGGCCGGGCGCCGTCGCTCCGTTCCTTCAGCGCATCGTCGGCATGACGAACTCGGCCCCCGACCGGATGCCGGTCGGCCAGCGCGCGGTGACGGTCTTGAGGCGGGTGTAGAAGCGCACGCCCTCGGGCCCGTGGACGTACATGTCGCCGAAGAGCGACCGCTTCCAGCCGCCGAAGCTGTGGAACGCCATCGGCACCGGGATCGGCACGTTGACGCCGACCATGCCGATCCGGCACTGGGCGGTGAAGGCGCGGGCGGCGTCGCCGTCGCGGGTGAAGATGGCGGTGCCGTTGCCGAACTCGTGGTCGTTCACGAGCTTGAGGGCCGCCGCATAGTCGGGGACGCGGACGACCGACAGGACCGGACCGAAGATCTCCTCCTTGTAGATGCGCATCTCGGGCGTCACCTCGTCGAAGAGGCAGCCGCCGAGGAAGAATCCGTTCTCGTAGCCCTGCAGCTTCAGGCCGCGGCCGTCGACCACCAGCTTGGCGCCGGCCTTGACGCCGTCGTCGACGTAGCCGCGCACCTTGTCGAGGTGCTGGCGGGTGACGAGCGGGCCCATCTCGCTTTCCCGGTCGGTGCCGGGCCCGACCTTGAGCGTGCGCAGCCGCGTCGCCAGGCGGTCGACCAGCGCGTCGGCGGAGTTGCCGACGGCGACCGCCACCGACACCGCCATGCAGCGCTCGCCGGCGGAGCCGTAGGCTGCGCCCATCAGCCCGTCGGTCGCGAGGTCGAGATCGGCGTCGGGCATGACGACGAGGTGGTTCTTGGCGCCGCCCAGCGCCTGCACCCGCTTCCCGTGGTGGGCGGCGGTCCGGTAGACGTACTCGGCGATCGGCGTCGAGCCGACGAAGCTGACGGCGGCGATGCCGGGATGCTCCAGGATCGCGTCGACGGCGACCTTGTCGCCATGGACGACGGTGAAGACGCCGTCCGGCAGTCCCGCCTCCTTCAGCCACTGCGCCATCAGCAGCGACGCCGACGGATCGCGCTCCGACGGCTTCAGGATGAAGCAGTTGCCGCAGGCGAGCGCCACCGGGAACATCCACATCGGCACCATGGCCGGGAAGTTGAAGGGCGTGATGCCGGCGACGACGCCGAGCGGCTGGCGCAGCGACCAGCTGTCGATCTCGGTGCCGACGTTCTCGGTGAACTCGCCCTTGAGCAGCTGCGGGATGCCGCAGGCGAACTCCACGACCTCGGTGCCGCGCACGACCTCGCCGTCGGCGTCGGACAGGACCTTGCCGTGCTCCAGCGTGATGGCGCGGGCGAGTTCGGCCTTGTTGCGCTCCAGGATCTCCTTGAACTTGAACATGACGCGGGCGCGGCGCAGCGGCGGCGTCGCGGCCCAGGCCGGGAAGGCGGCGGCCGCGGCGGCGACGGCGGCATCGACCTCGGCCGCGGTCGCCAGCGGCACCCGGCCGGTGACCTCGCCCGTCGCCGGGTTGAAGACGTCGCCGAAGCGGCCGCTCAGGCCCTCCGTCGGCTTGCCGGAGATCCAGTGGGTGAGGGTGGTCGTCATCTGGGAACGCCTCGCGGGGATGGTGGGGGGCGCGAAAGGGGTTGCGATCGTGGCCCGAAGGTCCGCCGCTGACAATCGCTCAATGCGCCGCTGATCGCTCGCTCGAATGTTTTTGGACCAGTCCTTGCTTTCCACCGGCATCCGTGTCGCACTCTGGTCCCGGAACGCCGGGATACCGGTCAACAGGAGGAGGGTTCATGTCGATTGCCGCTACCCTGCTGCGCACCGTCGCCGTCGCGGCGATGGCCGCCACCGTCGCCGGCGCCGCCTCGGCCCAGACGATGCCGCCCCTGCCCGAGGCGATCAAGAAGGCCGGCGTCGTGAAGGCCGGCGTCAAGTGCGACTATCCGCCCGACGGTTTCATCGACGCCTCGGGCAAGCCGGTCGGCGTCGAGGTCAGCCTCGCCCGGCAGGTCGCCGCCTACGCGTTCGGCAGCCCGGACAAGACCGAACTCACCTGCGTCACCACGGCCAACCGCATCCCGACCCTGGTCAGCGGCAAGGTCGACCTCGTCATCGCCACCATCGGCGTCACCAAGGAGCGCGCCGAGGTCGTCGACTTCAGCCAGAACTACGCCTGGGGCGGCAGCGACGTGCTGGTGCTCAAGGACAGCCCGCTGCAGAAGCTCGACGATCTCAAGGGCAAGACGATCATCGTCATCAAGGGGGCCTGGCAGATCGGCTGGTTCGAGAAGAACCTGCCCGAGGTCAACATGCTGCGCCTCGACACGGTGTCGGACGGCCTCCAGGCCCTGCTCCAGGGACGCGGCGTCGGCTATGCCCACGACCTCGCGGTCATCAAGGGGCTGGCGCAGAAGAACCCGCGCGTCCGCCGCCTCGACGAACTCTATCAGCTGGGCTATCGCGGTGCCGCCGTGCGCAAGGGCGAGAAGGAGTGGCTCGCCTACGTCGACGCCGCGATCAAGCGCGCCAAGGCCGAGGGCCTCGTCGTGCAGTGGATCAAGCAGTACGACCAGCCGGACCTGGTCGAGACCACGATCGAGTCGTGGGACCTCTCGAAGGTGCCGGCCAAGGCCCGCTGATCCGGTCGCCGCCGCCGCTCCGAGGGCCACCACTCGACCGCTGCCATGGGTTTCCGCTTCGACTTCGGCTACATCCTCGCCAACGGCACGGCCCTTCTCGAAGGGCTGTGGATGACGGTGCTGGTCAGCCTGATCTCGATCGTGCTGGCGGCGGCGATCGGCGTGGCCGGGGCGGCGGCGCGCGTCTTCCGCGTCCCGGTCGCGGCCCAGTTCTTCGCCGCCTATGTCGAGTTCGTGCGCAACACGCCGCTGCTCGCCCAGCTCTTCTTCATCTTCTACGGGCTGCCCTCGATCGGCATGGGCCTGTCGGTCTTCTGGTCGGGGGTGGCGGCGCTCACCGTCTGGGGCGGCGCCTACAATGTCGAGAACATGCGCGGCGGCTTCCTCGCCGTTTCCAAGGGGATGCGCGAGGCGGCCTTCTCGCTCGGCCTGAAGCCGCTCTACTACCTCTGGCTGGTGGCGATCCCGCTCGGACTGCGCGTCGCCATCCCGGCGATGCTCAACACCTCGGTCTCGGTGCTGAAGAACTCGTCCTACCTCCAGGCGATCGGCCTCGCCGAGCTGACCTTCGTCGCCATGGACCGGGTCGCGACCGACTTCCGCACGCTCGAGATGTTCGCCGCCATCGGCACGCTCTACCTCGCGCTGGTGCTGATCCTGTCCTATGCCGTGCGGCGCCTCGAATGGCAGCTGTCGCGGCCGTTCCGGACGAGCTGACGATGCAGCTCCTGCTCGACAACTGGTGGATCTTCCTCGGCGGGCTGCGCCAGACGTTCCAGCTCGCGGTCGCCACGCTGGCCTGCGCGACGGTCGTCTCGGTGCTGATCGGCGTCATGAGCGTCACCCGCTATGCCTGGGCGCGGGTCGTGGCGCTCTGCTACGTCGAGTTCTTCCGGGACATCCCGCTCCTCGTCAACATGCTCTTCGTCTATTTCGGCGCGCCGCTGCTGGGGCTGCCGCTGTCGCCGTTCGCCGCCTCGCTCATCAGCCTGACGCTGTGGGGCGGCGCCAACGGTGCGGAGATCGTGCGCGGCGGCATCAACGCCGTGCCGCGCCACCAGACGGTGAGCGCGGTGGCGCTCGGCCTGAAGCCGTGGGAGATCTTCCGCTACATCGTCCTGCCGCAGGCGCTGCTGCCGATCCTGCCGCCCTTCACCGGGCTCTTCGCCAACCTGGTGCAGGCGACGACGCTGGCCTCGCTGGTCGGCGTCACCGAGTTCTTCCGCATCGGCGGCATCGTCGTCGAGCGCACGACGCTGCAGGAGGGCCACAGCCCGGCCTTCCTCGTCTACGGCTTCGTGCTCGTCGTCTACTTCGTCATCTGCTCGGCCCTGACCGCCCTGTCGCGGCGGCTGGAGCGCAATCTCCAGCGCCACGGCGGCCGGGTGGCACGGGTGGCCGCACCCCGGGAGAGCGTCTGAATGTCGTCCAAGGTCAGTGGCCTGCTCGCGGAGGCGACGGCGCCGATTCTCCAGGAACAGCTCGTCGGCCCCGCGCTGGCGCGCGAGTTCCCCGCCGCCTTCCCGATCATGACGGCGATCAACGAGGCCCATATCCTGATGCTGGCCGAGCGCGGCATCGTCGACCGGCCGACCGCGGCGGCGATGGCGCGCGCGGTCATCCAGGTCGCGGAGGAGGGGGCGGCCTCGGTGCCGCTCGACGCCGCCCGCGAGGACCCGTACTTCAACTACGAGGCGCGGATCATCGACCTGGCCGGGCCCGAGGTCGGCGGCCGCACCCACATCGCGCGCAGCCGCAACGACCTCAAGGCGACGCAGGACCGCCTGCGTGCCCGCTCCGCGGCGCTGCGCATCCTCGACGGCCTCGTGGCGCTGCGCCGGACGCTGCTGGCCCGCGCCGAGCTCCATGCCGCGGTCGTCATGCCGGGCTACACGCACCTGCAGCCGGCGCAGCCGATCACCTTCGGCTGGTATCTGCTCGGCATCGCCCACGCGATCGAGCGCGACCATCGCCGCATCGCCGAATGCTTCGCCCGGATCGACGTCAATCCGCTCGGCACGGGCGCCGTCGCCGGCACTTCCTTCCCGGTCGACCGCGCACTGACGGCGCGCCTCCTCGGCTTCGCCGGCGTCAGTGGCCACGCCCAGGACGCCGTCGCCTCGCGCGACTTCCTGGTCGAACTGGTCGGCGCGGCGGCCATGCTCGCCAACACCTGGGGCCGCATGGCCCAGGACTTCTTCGTCATGTCGAGCTACGAGTTCGCGACCCTGCGCTTCCCCGACAGCGTCGCCGGCACCTCCAGCATGATGCCGCAGAAGAAGAACCTGGTGGTGCTGGAGAACCTGAAGGCGCGGGCCGCCACCATCCTCGGCGCCCAGGTCGCCGCCTTCGTCGGCGTCAAGGGGACCAACTTCACCAACACCGTCGACGGCGGCGGGGCCGCCTTCCGCTGGGTCTGGGAGGCGCTGGAGGACACGATCCGCGGCCTCGCCATCGCCGAGGTCGTGGTTGCCGCGGCCGAGCCCGAACCGGAGCGGATGCTGGCGCTGGCGCGCGCCAACTTCTCGACCGCGACCGACCTCGCCGACGGTCTGGTGCGCGAGGCGGGCCTGCCCTTCCGCGAGGCACACCATCTCGTGGGCGCCATCGTGCGCACGGCCGTCGACCGCGGCCTGACCGCCGACCGGATCGACGCCGCGCTGATCGCCGAGGAGGCGGAGCGGATGCTGGGGCGTCGCATCGAACTGCCGGCGGACATCGTCGCCCGCATCGTCGATCCGGCGGCGGTGGCCGAGGGACGCCGCGGCTCGGGCGGACCGTCGCGGGCCGACATGGCGGCAATGCAGACGGCGCTCGGTGCCCGCCTCGTCGCCGACGCCGCCGAGGCGGCGGGCTGGCGGGCCCGCATCGACGCCGCCGACGCCGAGCGTCGCCGACGCTTCCGGGACCTCGCGGCCGCGGGGTGAAGGCCGCCATGCGCGAGGAGGAGCCCCTCATCCGCGTCCGCAGCCTGGTCAAGACCTTCCAGGGCGTGCGGGCGCTGGACGGCGTCGACTTCGAGGTCGCCCGCGGCGAGGTGGTGGTGGTGATCGGCCAGTCGGGCTCCGGGAAGAGCACGCTGATCCGCTGCCTCAACGGGCTGGTCGAGCCCGACACCGGCGAAATCCGGCTCGGCGGCGAGGCGGTCGACACCCACTCCCAGGCCGACTGGCGCCGGCTCCGCCAGCGGGTCGGCATGGTCTTCCAGGACTATTCGCTCTTTCCCCACCTGACGGTGACCCGCAACATCACCCTGGCGCCGGTGCGCACGGGGCGGGCGACGCAGGCGGAGGCGGACGCGCTGGCGCGGCAGCTCCTCCAGCGCGTGCGCCTGCCCGAGAAGGCGGATGCCTACCCGGCCGAGCTCTCGGGCGGCCAGCAGCAGCGCGTCGCCATCGCCCGGGCGCTCGCCATGCGGCCGGAGGCGATGCTGTTCGACGAGCCGACCTCGGCCCTCGACCCGGAGACGATCCAGGAAGTGCTCGACCTGATGCGCGAGCTCGCCCGGGACGGCATGACCATGATCATCGTCAGCCACGAGATGGGTTTCGCGCGCGAGGTCGCCGACCGCGTCGTCTTCATCGACCGCGGCCGGGTCGTCGAGACCGGGACGCCCGAGGAAATCTTCCGCAGCGCGCGCGAGGCGCGCACCCGCGACTTCCTCGCCAAGATTCTCTAGCCATCCGCCCGAGGAGCCCCGCCATGGCGGCCAGCGACGACATCTTCGCCCCCGGCTTCGTCGAGCGTCCCTACTGGTGGGACGCGGCGCCGCCCGAGGACGCGCGCAGCGAACCCCTGCCGGAGACGACCGACGTCGCCATCGTCGGCAGCGGCTATTGCGGCCTGTCGGCGGCGCTGGAACTGGCGCGCAGCGGCGTCCAGGCGACGGTGCTGGAGGCGGGGCCGCTCGGCCACGGCGCCAGCACGCGGTCCGGCGGCATGGTGTCGAGCGGTCAGAAGCTGGTCATCACCGGCGCCGTCACCGCCTTTCCGCCACACCAGACCGAGCAGGTGTTCGAGGAATCGAAGGGCTCCTTCTCCTTCATCCAGGAGCTGATCCGCCGCGAGGGGCTCGACGCCGACTACCAGCATTGCGGCCGCTTCTTCGGCGCCTGGGCGCCCGCGCATTTCGCGACGCTCGCGCGCAATGCCGAACTCTTGCGGCGCCACACCCAGGTCGACGCCGCGACGGTGCCGGCGGCCGAGCAGCGGCGCGAGATCGGCTCCGGCCTCTACCATGGCGGCATGGTGGTGAAGGACTATGGCGCGGTCCACCCGGCCAAGTACAATCGGGCGCTGCGCAACGTCGCCCGGGCGGCCGGCGCCGACCTGCATTCGCACGCCGCCGTCACCGGCATCGTCCGCGACGGCGCGCGCTACCGCGTCACCACGGCGCGCGGCACCGTCGATGCGGGCGAGGTCGTGGTCGCCACCAACGGCTACACCGACAAGGCGGTGCCCTACCTGCGCCGGCGCATCATCCCGGTCGCCAGCTACATCGTCGCCACCGAGCCGCTGTCGAAGCCGGTGATGGACGAGATCCTGCCGCACCGCAGGATGATGTCCGACACAAGGCGCGAGCTCAGCTACTTCCGCCCGTCGCCAGACGGGACCCGGCTCCTCTACGGGGCCCGCACCAGTCCCTGGGACAAGACCCCGCGCGCCATGGCGCAGGGCATCCACGCCCGCGTGCTCCAGGTCTATCCGCAGCTCCGCGGCGTCAAGCTGACCCACGCCTGGAACGGCTTCGTCGGCATGACCTTCGACCATGTGCCGCACATGGGCACCCACGAGGGCGTCCACTACGCCATGGGCTGCAACGGCAACGGCGTCGCGATGGCCACCTATCTCGGCTGGCAGACGGCGCTGAAGATCCTCGGCCGCCAGAACCGGCCGTCGATCTTCGACGGCCGGCCGTTCCCGACCAGGACCTACTATTCGGGCTGGCCCTGGATGGTGCCCCTGGTCAGCGGCTGGTACCACCTGACCGACGCGCTGGCGCGGCCGTCGTCGATCCTGGGACGGGCATAGCCGGCTCGTCCGGCGCGGCGACCGGCGCCGCCGGCCCGCAGAACGACTGGTAGAGGGCGGCGAGGACGGCGCGGGCGGGCGCGCTCGCGACGCGGTACCAGATCGTCTGGCCGTCGCGGCGGCCGGCGATGATGCGGTCGCGACGCAGCAGGGCCAGGTGCTGCGAGGCGGTCGAATCGCGGATCCCGAGCAAGGCGGCCAGCTGTCCCACCGACTTCTCGCCGTCGACGAGCTGGCAGAGGATGAGCAGGCGGTGGCGGTTCGCGAGTGCCTTCAGGAGGTCGCTCGCGCTCTCGGCCGCATGCTCCATGGCCGCGATCTCAATGTTCATTGTTGAATACCTACGATACTATGAACATATGATGCAACCGGATACGGGATCGGCGACCGGGTTGGCGCGTCGGCCCGGGGAGGAGCCGGTCGCCATGGATGCCGTCCAGAACGTCGTCTGCCCGCACTGCGCCGCCACCAACCGGATCGCCGCCGGGCGCGATCCGCTGGCCGGGCGCTGCGGCGCCTGCAAGGCGCCGCTCTTCGACGGTCATCCGGTCGACGCCGGTGCCGAGATGTACGAGCGCCAGGTCGCGCGCAGCGACGTTCCGGTGCTGGTCGACGTCTGGGCCCCCTGGTGCGGTCCGTGCCGGACGATGGCCCCGGCGCTCGTCGAGGCCAGTGCCCGGCTGGAGCCGAAGGTCCGGATCATCAAGCTCAATTCGGAAGCGGAGCCGGACATCACCCGGCGCATCGGCATCCGCGCGGTGCCGACGATGATCCTCTTCCGCGGCGGTCGCGAGCTCGGCCGCGTGTCGGGCGCAATGGGGGCCCGGCAGATCGTCGACTGGGTCGGCAGCCAGCTCCGCTCGGCATGATGGCGGCCCCTCGGGGGTCGGAGCAGCTCGGGGAGGACGGGATGGATCGGAGGCGCTTTCTCGCGGGGGCGGGCGCGCTCGCCGCGCTCGGCATCGCCCCGCCGCCGGCGGCGGCCGCGGTGTCCTCGGCCAGGCCGCGGATCGTCATCGCCGGCGCCGGCGCGGCCGGGATCTCGCTGGCGGCCCGATTGCGACGGCAGATGCCGCAGGCGACGATCGTCCTGCTGGACGCCCGCCGCGAGCATTTCTTCCAGCCCGGCTTCACCATGGTCGCGGCCGGCCTCTGGGACCCCGCCGATGTGACGTTCCGCAATGCCGAGTTCGTGCCGTCCGGGGTCGAGTGGATCGCCGAGGCGGCGGCCGAGTTCGACCCGGCGGGCAACAGGGTCGTGACCACGGGCGGCCGCCGGATCGCCTACGATTTCCTCTTCGTCGCCACCGGCCTCCTACTCGACTACCGGCGCATCCAGGGGATGGACGAGACCCTGATCGGCCGCGAGGGCATCGCGTCCATCTATGCCGGCCCGGACGCCGCCGCGGCGTCCTTCCGGGCGATGGAGGCGTTCATCGGGCGCGGCGGAACCGGCCTCTTCGGGCGTCCGCCGACCGAGATGAAATGTGCCGGCGCCCCGCTCAAGTTCACCTTCATCACCGACGACCGGGCGCGCCGGCGCGGGCGGCGCGGGGCGGTCGAACTCGTCTACAACGCCCACAGCGAGGTCGTCTTCACGGTGCCGCCGGTCGATGTCCGCGTGAAGGGGATGTTCGCCGATCGCGGCATCCGGGTGAACCGGTCGCACGTCCTGGTGGCGATCGATCCGGGAGCCCGGCGCGCGACCTATCGCACGCCCGCGGGCGACGTCACGCTGGGCTACGACTTCATCCATGTGGTGCCGCCGATGCGGGTGCCGGATGCGGTCCTGAACAGCCCGCTGCCGTGGCAGACGGGTGCCTTCGCCGCCGACGGCTGGGTCGAGGCGGACCGCGCCACCCTGCGCCATCCGCGCTTCCCCAACGTCTTCTCGGTCGGCGACGTCGCCGGCGTGCCGCGCGGCAAGACCGCGGCCAGCGTCAAGTGGCAGGTCCCGGTCCTGGTCGACAACCTCGTCGCCGAGACCGCCGGGCGCGAACCGACGGCGGCCTACAACGGCTACACCTCCTGCCCGATGGTCACCGCCTATGGCCGGGCGATGCTGATCGAGTTCGTCTATGACGGGACGCTGGTGCAGTCGTTCCCGTTCATCGCGCCGCTCGACGACCTCTGGATCTCCTGGGTGATCGAGGAGAAGGGGCTGAAGGGCGCCTATCGCGCGATGCTGCGCGGCCACGCCTGAGGAGGGACGGATGCGCGACTTCGATCCGCTGGCGATCCTTTCGATCGTCGAGGAGAGCATGGGAATCCTGCTCTGGCCGGCCGCCGTCCTGGCCGCGGCGTTGCTCGCCGGGGTCCTCTGGGCGGCCATCCGGCTCCGACGGTCCGGCCGGCCGGCGCGGCGGCCGCTGGCCGTTGCGGTGGTGGCGGCGCTGGCGGCGACCGCCGGCCTCGCCTTCGCGGTGCCCGCCTGGACGCTGGCCGGCGTCGACGCCCTGAACGGCCCGGTCGACTACCTCTTCGCCGTCCTGATGGCGCTGGCGCCGGCCGCCGGCATCGCTGCCCTGGTCTTTGTCGCGGCCGCTCTGCGGTGCACCGCTCGCCGCCGCCCGGCCGCGTCCTGAGCGCCGCCGGCCGGGCGGCGGCGCCTACGACAGGCGGCCGGCGGCGGCGGCGGCGATGCGCCGGGCCTCGCGGCGCTGGCTGGCGAGAAAGGCGGCCGTGACCGGGCCGCGCTGGGCGTCCAGCACCACGGGCGCGCGGCCGAAGAGGGGGACCGATGCCGCCGACGGTGCCGGCTGCTCGCCGGCCAGGATGGCGGCGATGGCGGCGACGAATTCGCGGTCCTCGCGTTCGGCGGTGCGGTCCTCCATGTAGCGCGCCGCGGCGGCCCCGAGGCGGGCTGCCGCGTCCGGCCGGTCGAGCAGCCAGATCAGGGCCTCGGCCAGCGAGTGCGGCGTCTGCAGGGCGAGGACGGCGCCCGCCTCCGGCAGATCGAGCAGGGTGTTGGCGCGGTAGAGTTCGACCACCGGCAGTCCGCAGGCCATCATTTCGAAGGGGATGCGCGAGGGATTGGTGGCACTGAGGCAGAGGCCGACGCGGGCCCGCCGATAGAGCCGGGCCAGTTCCGTCGGCGCCAGCCGCCCCAGGGCATAGTCGGCGAGCGGTCCCGTCACCGGGGTCTCGTTGCCGTAGATGCTGATCGCGGTCTGCGGCCGGCGTTCGCGGACGATCTCGAGCGCCGCCACCGCGGTGCCCGGGCAGCGCCGCGCCTTCTCCGGCTGGACGATGCAGGCGACCCGGTCCTCGCGGGCCACCGTGTCGTCGGGGTGATAGATGGCGGCATCGGCGCCGAAGGCGATGCCGAAGGCGGCGCGCCCGTAGCGCTCGGCGAAGGTGCCGCGCAGCCAGTTGCCGAGGCAGATCGCGGTGGCGCCGACGATCGGCGACGCTTCCAGCCGCAGCGTGTCGTCGCCGACGGCACGGAAGCTCGCCTCGTGGTCCTGTACAAACTGGGCGAGGCGGGCGGCACGCAGGGCGCCGGCCGCCGGCAGCCCGCCCCAGTCGGTCGCCATTACGAGGTCGGCGCCGGCGGCGCCCTCGTACCCGACGAAGACGTCGCCGGCGGCGATCCCATGCCATTCGACGACGGCGCCGCGCATCGCCTCGGCGTGCTCGGCGAGCCATCCCGGGAGATGGAAGGTGCAGCGGTGCCCGGCCCGGGCAGTGGCCCGGGCCCGGGCAAAGACCGTCGCTTGGCCGCCCGATCCGGGGATCGGGCGGTTGACGAGCCAGGCGATCCACGCCATCCGGCGGCGGCCCTTCTGCCGTCAGGCGGCGATGGCGCGGTCGGGCGGCACGAAGGCGAGGCCGAGGTCGCGCGCGACCGCGGGGTGGGTCACCTTTCCGGCGCAGATGTTGAGACCGGCCAGCAGGTGCTTGTCGTCGGCGAGTGCCTGCCGGTAGCCCTTGTTCGCCAGCGCGACGACGAAGGGCAGGGTGGCGTTGTTGAGGGCGAAGGTCGAGGTCCGCGCGACCGCCCCCGGCATGTTGGTCACGCAATAGTGGACGACGCCGTCGACGGTGTAGGTCGGGCTGGCGTGGGTCGTCGGCCGGCTGGTCTCGAAGCAGCCGCCCTGGTCGATCGAGATGTCGACCATGACCGAGCCCCTCTTCATGCCGGCGACCATCTCCCGGGTGACCAGCTTGGGTGCGGCCGCGCCCGGCACCAGCACCGCCCCGATCACGAGGTCGGCCTCGCGGACATGCTTCTCGATATTGTCGACGGTCGAGAAGATCGTGTTGAGCTTGGCGCCGAACTGCAGGTCGAGCTCGTAGAGCCGGTGCAGCGACTTGTCGATGACGACCACCGAGGCCTCCAGCCCCATCGCCATGCGGGCCGCATTGGTGCCGCTGACGCCGCCGCCGAGGATGACGACGCGGGCCGCCGGCACGCCCGGCACGCCGCCCAGCAGCATCCCCGCCCCGCCCTGCTCCTTCTCCAGGCAATGGGCGCCGACCTGCACCGACATGCGGCCGG
>NZ_JAYSFE010000067.1:0-26434 GCF_041913585.1 Allostella sp. | reverse complement strand
GCGTGCGGTCGGCGGCGAGCGCCCGGATCAGGTCGTCGGTCCTCATTCCCCTCCTCCCGCGAAGCGGCGTGCGAGCGCCTTCAGGCCCCGATGCAGCGCCACCCGCACCGCCCCCTCGGAGATCCCGAGACGGCGGGCGGTCTCGCCGATTCCCGCCCCGTCGAGCGAGATCGCGCGCACGACCTGGTGGGTCCGGCCTTCGAGGACCGCCAGGGCCCGCTCGGCATCCCGGCGCGCCAGCCCATCCGCGGCCGGGGCCGCCGGCAGCGCCTCGGCGACCGCATCGATCGGCTGTTCCGCCCGGCGCCCGCGGCGCCGCAGCGCATCGACCGTCTTGTAGCGCGCGATCGCGTTGATCCAGGGCCCGATCGGAGCCGACCGGTCCCAGGTCGCCCGTGGATCGTCACTGCGGACGAGCTGGGCGATCCCCACGGCCTCGGCATCCGCCGTGCCGCCGCCGGCACGGCCCAGCGCCCGCAGCACCACGGCGCGCACCGCCGGCGCCAACGCCTCCAGCAGCCGGCGGTAGGCCGCCTCGTCGCCGTCGTCGGCCGCCCGCATCCATGCCGCCCACTGGCTTTCGCGGTCGTCCACGCCCAGCCGTCCAACCTCCATACGCTTCCTCCGGGCCCGATGTTACGTCGAGCCGCGTCCCGGCACCCGGCCGGTATGGCACCCACACGAATCCGTGAGCGGGTAACGACCTCCGCCACCGGCGCGAACCTGTCCTCGAGGGCCGACGGATCGGCCCGCAACCGGAAGGATCGTCGCCGATGAATCGTCGTCAAGTCGCCCTCGCCCTCGCAGGATCGCTGGCCGGCCTCGTGGCCGGCACCGTCGCACCGGCCGCCGCGCAGAACGCCACGAAGGAGAAGTGCTACGGCGTCGCCCTCAAGGGCGAGAACGACTGCGCGGCGGGGCCGGGGACCACCTGCGCCGGCACCTCCAGGGTCGACTATCAGGGCAACGCCTGGAAGCTCGTCCCCAAGGGCACCTGCGTCACCATGCAGACGCCCCATGGCCCGGGCTCGCTGAAGGAGATCAAGCGCCCGGCGTGACGGCGATGCCGCTGCCGCTCGGCGCCACGTCCGCCGGCATCGCCTTCAAGCCGCAGCACCTGGCGTCCGCCCTGGACGATCCGGAGCCGGTCGGCTTCCTCGAGGTGCATGCCGAGAACTACATGGGCGCCGGCGGGCCACCGCAGGCCATGCTGCGGCGGCTCGCGGGCCGCTTTCCGCTGTCGATCCACGGCGTCGGGCTGTCGCTGGCCGGCGCCGGCCGGCCCTGCCGCCGCCACCTCGACCGGCTGGCCGACCTCTGCCGGCGCCACGGCCCGGCGCTGGTCTCCGAACATCTCGCCTGGTCGGGCCTCGACGGCACCTATCTCGGCGACCTGCTGCCGGCGCCCTACACGCGGGCGACGCTGCGGCGCGTCGCCGACCGCGTCGACGAGGTGCAGGCGCGCCTCGGCCGCCCGATCCTGGTCGAGAACCCCGCCTCCTACCTGGGCTTCGCCGACAGCCGGATGGACGAGGCCGGGTTCCTTGCGGAACTGGCGGAGCGGACCGGTTGCGGCATCCTGCTCGACGTCAACAATCTCTTCGTCTCCGCCGGCAATCTCGATTTCGACGCGCTCGCCTATCTCGACCGCCTGCCACCCGGCCGGGTCGGGGAAATCCATCTGGCCGGGCACACCGAGACCAGGGAGGCGGACGGGCGCCCGCTGCTCGTCGACACGCACGGAGCGCCGGTCGCCGAAGCGGTGTGGAGCCTCTACCGCGCGGCCCTCGGGCGGTTCGGCCCGGTCCCCACCCTGATCGAGCGGGATCGCGAGGTGCCGGACTGGGCGGAACTGCGCTCCGAGGCCGGTCGCGCCGCCGTCATGCTGGCCGCCGCGGCCGTTCCGGCACGGCAGCGCGCGGCATGACGGCGAAACCGGCGTCGGCCGCCTGGGCCCGCAGGTTCGCCCAGGCCCTGCTCGACCCGGACGCGGCGGTGCCGCCCGGCATCCGCGTCCCCGACGGTGTCGATCCCGGCCGGCGCTTCGCCGTCCATCGCAACAACGTCCTGTCGGGCCTGGTCGAGTGCCTGCACGGGCGCTTTCCCGCGGTTGCGGCGATCGTCGGGCGGGACTTCTTCGATGCGATGGCGACCGTCTACGTGCGGGCCCATCCGCCCGCCGATCCGGTGCTCGCCACCTTCGGCGACCGCCTGCCCGACTTCGTCGCCGGCTTTCCGCCGGCCGGCGCGGTGCCCTATCTCGCCGATGTCGCCAGGATCGAGGCGGCGCGGACCCGCGCCTGGCATGCCGCCGACGATGCCGGCGATGCCGGGGCGGAGGGGCCGCCACGGTCGGTCGCCGACGCCCGGCTCCGGCTCTGCGGCGCGCCCGAGCTCGTCCGCTCGTCCTTCCCGGTGGTGACCGTCTGGGAGATGAACGCGGGCCTCCGGCCACCGGCCGCCATCAAGGACTGGTCGCCGGAATGGGCGCTCGTCCTGCGCTGCGGCGACCGCGTGCCGGTGCTGCGCGCCGGCCCCGCCGTGGCTGCCGTTCTCGCCGCCGCCCGGCGCGGCGGGGGCCTGAAGGCGGCGGCCATGGCCGCCGCCCGGGCCGAGGTGGCGTGCGACCCGGCCGCGGTCCTGTCCTTCCTGATCGAAGCCCGGGCGGTGGCGATCACCGCCCGTCCCCCGCCCGCGAGGAACCGATGAGCGACCGATCCATGCCTCCGTCGACAGCCGCTCTCGCGATCCGGGCGGCGGTGCGGGCCCTCGACCGCATTCCGCACGCCGTGCTCGCCGCCGCGGCCCGGGTCTTTCCCGCGGCCGTCTTCTGGCAGTCGGGCCGGACCAAGGTCGAGGGCTGGGCCGTCTCCGAAAGCGCGATCTTCCTCTTCCAGGAGGAATATGCGCTGCCGCTGGTCGACCCGGTGGTGGCGGCGTGGGCCGCGACCATCGCCGAGCATGTCCTGCCGATCCTGCTGGTGCTCGGCCTCGCCAGCCGCTTCGCGGCCCTCGGCCTCCTGGCGATGACCGCCGTCATCCAGGTCTTCGTCTATCCCGGAGCGTGGCCGACCCACGGCGTCTGGGCCGCCTGCCTCCTCCTGGTGGCCGCCCGCGGCCCGGGGCCGTGGTCGCTCGACCACGTCCTCGCCCGACGCTTCGGTTGATCCGGGCGCGGCCGTGGTTTAACCCGGGCGGCCCGCCGCCCTCCGGCGGGCTGCACGGGAATCCATGGCCGCTCCGCTCCTCGTTCTCCAGGACATTCATCTCTCGTTCGGCGGCCAGCCGCTGATCGAGGGGGCCGAGCTGACGGTCGCCGAGAGCGAGCGGCTCTGTCTCGTCGGCCGCAACGGCTCCGGCAAGTCGACGCTGCTCAAGGTCGCGGCGGGGCTGATCGAGGCCGACCGCGGCACCCGGGTCGTCCACCAGGGCGCGGTCATCCGCTACCTGCCGCAGGAGCCGGATCTCGCCGGCCATGCGACGACGCTGGCCTATGCCGAGGGCGACATCGCGCCGGACGGCGACCGCCACCGCGCCCGCCTGCTGCTGGAGGCGCTCGGCCTGACCGGCCGCGAGGATCCGGCGCGCCTGTCGGGCGGGGAGGCCCGGCGGGCGGCCCTGGCGCGCGTGCTGGCGCCCGAGCCCGACGTGCTGCTGCTCGACGAGCCCACCAACCATCTCGACCTGCCGGCGATCGAGTGGCTGGAACAGGAACTGGCCGGACTGCGCTCGGCCATCGTCCTCATCAGCCACGACCGGCGCTTCCTCCAGTCGCTGTCGCGCGCGACGCTCTGGCTCGACCGCGGCGTGACCCGGCGGCTGGAGCAGGGCTTCTCCGCCTTCGAGGAATGGCGCGACCGGGTGCTGGAGGAGGAGGAGACCGAGCGCCACAAGCTCGACCGCAAGATCGTCGCCGAGCAGGACTGGCTGCGCTACGGCGTCACCGCCCGGCGCAAGCGCAACCAGGGCCGGCTGCGGGCCCTGATGGCGCTGCGCACCGAGCGGCGCGAGCAGCGGCGGGCCACGGGCGACGTCCGGATGACCCTCTCCGAGGGCGAGACCTCGGGCCGGCTGGTGGCCGAGATGGAGGGCGTCTCCAAGGCGTTCGGCGAGCGCGTCATCGTCCGCAACCTGTCGCTCAAGCTGCGCCGCGGCGACCGGCTGGCGATCGTCGGGCCGAACGGCGCCGGCAAGACGACGCTGCTGTCGCTGCTGACCGGCGCGCTGGCGCCCGACTCCGGGACCGTCCGCCTCGGCGCCAACGTCCAGATGGTGACGCTCGACCAGCGACGGCAGGCGCTCGACCCGGCGACGAGCCTGAAGGACGCGCTGACCGGCGGCGGCAGCGACACCGTCACCGTCGGCGGACGGGCGCGGCACTATGCCGGCTACATGCAGGATTTCCTCTTCCGGCCGGAGCAGGCGCGGACGCCGGTGGCGGCACTCTCGGGCGGCGAGCGCGGGCGGCTGCTGCTGGCCCGCGCCCTTGCCCTGCCGTCCAACCTGCTGGTGCTCGACGAGCCGACCAACGACCTCGACCTGGAGACGCTCGACCTGCTGCAGGAGATGCTGGGCGACTATCCCGGCACGGTGCTGCTGGTCAGCCACGACCGCGACTTCCTCGACCGGGTCGCGACCTCGGTGGTCGCCTATGACGGGCCGGGGCAGTGGACCGAGTATGCCGGCGGCTATTCGGACATGGTCGCCCAGCGCGGCAGCGGCGTCGAGGCGCGCAAGCCCGACCGGGCCGCGAGGCCGCGGCCGGCCGCGAAGGCGGAGCCGGCCGAGCCGAAGGCGCGCAAGGCCCGCCTCGGCTTCGCCGAGCGGCGGGCGCTGGAGACGCTGCCCCGGCGCATCGCCGAACTGGAGGCGGCGATCGCCCGCCACCAGCAGGCGCTGGCCGATCCCGGCCTCTATGCCCGCGACCGGGCGCACTTCGACGCCGCCACCGCCGGCATCGGCACCGCCCAGGCCGAGCTCGCGGCGGCCGAGGAGGAGTGGCTGCGGCTCGAGATGCTGCGCGAGGAACTGGAGGGGTGAGGGGCCTGCGGTAGACGGCGACGGCCGTCGTCGGCTAGCCACCTGCTGATCCATTCACCCCCGAGCCGGAGGCCCGAGCCCGATGTCGGATGCAGGCACGAACCCGGCCCCCGCCCCCTTTGCGCGGGTGGCGGTCGTCGGCGGCGGCGCCTGGGGAACGGCGCTCGCCCTCATTGCCGCCCGCGCGGGTCGCCGGGTCGCCCTCTGGGTGCGGGAGCCGGAGGCCGCCGCCGCCGCCGCCCGATCCCGCCACAGCCCCTTCCTGCCGGACCATGCGATCCCGCCGGAGGTGACGGTCACCAGCGACCTGGCGGCGGCGCTGGCCGGCTGCGGCCTGGCGCTGCTCGTCGTGCCCTCCCAGTATCTCCGCGCCGTCGCCCGCGCGGTCGCGCCGCTGCTGCCGCCGGACGTCCCGGTCCTCGTCTGCAGCAAGGGGATCGAGGCGGGCACCGGCGCCCTGATGACCGAGGTGGCGGCGGCCGAGATGCCGGGTCGGCCGCAGGCGGTGCTGTCCGGGCCGAGTTTCGCGGGCGAGGCCGCCGCCGGCCAGCCGACGGCCGTCACCGTCGCGTCGGCCGATGCCGGCCGCACCGCGGATTCGCTGGCCGCGCGGGTCGCGGTGACGCTGGGGACCGAGACCTTCCGCCCCTACCTCTCCGACGACCCGGTCGGGGTCGAGGTCGGCGGCGCGGTCAAGAACGTGCTGGCGATCGCCTGCGGCATCGCCGCCGGCCGCGGCTTCGGCGCGAACCCGCGGGCGGCGCTGATCGCCCGCGGCCTCGCCGAGATGAAGCGGCTGGCCGAGGCGCTCGGCGGCCAGTGGGAGACGGTGAGCGGCCTCTCCGGCCTCGGCGACCTCACGCTCACCTGCTCCAGCGAGCAGTCGCGCAATTTCTCCTTCGGACGCGCGCTCGGCGCCGGCCAGACCGCCGCGGCGGCCCTCGCCGGCAAGGCGGCCGTCGTCGAGGGGGTGGCGAACGCCCGCTCGGTGACCGATCTCGCCCGTCGGCTCGCCATCGCCATGCCGATCTGCGAGGCCGTGCAGGCGGTTCTCGACGGCGACGTGTCGGTCGACGAGGCGATGCGCGCGCTGCTGACGCGGCCGCTGGCGGCCGAGCCGCGGGCGCTCGGCGACGTGCGGCTGCGCCACCCGACGGAGCCCCCGGACGCCTGACCGGGCGGGGCCCGGCCCATCGCGGCGGTGTCATTCGATGCGGAGGCACGATATGATATGCACGCCGATCGGTCCCGGGCCCGTTTCGGGCTTCGCCGATCGCAACTGATCGGTTGCCCTGCCACCCCTGGCGGCAACCCATACGGGAGAGGTGGACGCCATGGCAGACGGACGGCATACCACCGAGGCCAAGGCGGCGAAGGAAGCCGCCAAGGCAAAGGCCGCGCAGGACGCGAAGGCCGCAGAGGCACGGACGCGCCTGCTCGCGCGCCTGCCGCACCTTCCGGACGAGGAACTGCGCATCCTCAGCCTGAATGCCGAGCGGCTCGAACAGTCCGGCACGGCCGGGCAGAAGGCCCAGGCGTCGGCGATGCTGCCGGCGATCCGCGCGGCGCTCGCCGAGCGTGCCGCGGCGCGGCCGCCGGTGAAGCCGCGCGCCGTCCGCAAGGTGGCGGCCACCGCCCAGGGGTGACCGCCGACCCGGAGGCCGGCGTCGGGGAGCGACCCGACGCCGGGCCGCCCCCGGTGCGCCTGGCCGGCATCCGGTTCCTCTGGGGTCTCAACGTCTTCGCCGACCAGCCGGTCGCGGTCGCCCGGCTCGCCTCGGGGCCGGAGACGCGGACGCCGCCGCCCGTGCCGATCGAACTGGCGGGCCGCGTCGCCGCGCACCTCGCCCGGCAGGCGCTGGCGATGCCGGCGGCGGACGACGTGGTCAGCCTGGTGCGCGGGATCGCCGATGCCGCGCTCGCGCGCTGCGGGGCGCCGGACTCCCGGGGGGTGCGCCTGCGGCCGGCAATGGCCGGGCCGTGGGACGTCGTGGTGCCGCTCGACCATTCCGATACGGCCGAGGCGGCGCTGCGCATGGCGGCCGGCCTCGTCGCCGCGGCCGGCGGGGCGGCGGACGGCGATGCGATCGACGCGGCGCTGGCGGCACGTCTTTCGGCGCTGGCACGCGGCTGGACCGGCTGGCGTCCCGACGTGGAGCAGGGGGAGATCATCGCCACCTGTCGCCGCCTCGGCGTGCGCTGGAAGCGCCTTTCCTACTATCCCGACTGCATCCAGCTCGGCGAGGGACGGCGGCAGAAGCGGCTCCTCACCACCGTCACCGGCGAAACCGGCCATATCGCCGTCCGCATCTCCAACGACAAGTCGCTGACCAACCTGCGTCTCGCCCAGCAGGGGGTGCCGGTGCCGCGCCATCGCATCGTCCAGACGCCGGCCGAGGCCGAGCGCGCCGCCGCGGAGCACGGCTATCCGGCGGTGGTGAAGCCGCGCGACGGGCGCTGGAACCAGGGCGTCGCCGTCGTCTATGCGGACGACCAGGTTGCCGAGGCCTTCGCCGCCGCGCAGGACAAGGGCGGCGGCGGGGTCGTCGTCGAGAAATGGATCGCCGGGCGGGAGTTCCGCATCCTGGTCGCGGCGGACGGGGTCTGCGGCGTCCACGAGCGCGAGGCGCCGTCCGTGCTCGGCGACGGCCGTGCGACCGTCGCCGAACTGATCCGGCGCGCCAACGCCGACCCGGCCCAGGTCGATCCGGCCGACGCCTGGTCGGGGCCGATCGTGCTCCTGCCGATCGTCGAGCGCTGCCTCGCCTGGCAGGGGCTGGGGCTCGACCGGGTGCCCGAGGCGGGGCGGCGGGTCCTGGTCAACCCGCTGCCCTTCCGCAAGTACGGCGGCACCTACCGCGACGTCAGCGACGCGGTGCATCCCGAAAATGCCACGCTCGCCGTGCGCATCGCCCGGCTGCTGGAGCTCGACATCGCCGGCATCGACATCCGCCTGGCGGACATCGCCCGCCCCTGGACCGAGGGGCCGGCCGGCGTCTGCGAGGTCAATGCCGGGCCCGGCATCGACAATATCGCGGTCACCGGCCGCAAGCGCGGGGTCGACGTGCCGGGCCGGATGATCGACCGCATCCACCCGCCCGAGCGCCGGCGGCCGCTGCCCTTCGTTCTCTACGCGGTGGCGCCGGGCGACGAGGGGCCGGCCCGGGCCCGTGCGGGCGAACTGGCCGCCGCGCTCGAGGCCCGCTTCGGCTGGACCGTCGCCGTCGCCGATCCGGCGGGGGTCGCGCTCGCCGGCGGCCGCCTGCGCATCCCGCGCGAGCAT
Source organism: Allostella sp. (assembly GCF_041913585.1). Taxonomy (NCBI): domain Bacteria; kingdom Pseudomonadati; phylum Pseudomonadota; class Alphaproteobacteria; order Rhodospirillales; family Allostellaceae; genus Allostella; species Allostella sp. Next base: position 18,111 of record NZ_JAYSFE010000067.1, on the reverse strand, counting down.
GGCGCCCGCTGGGCGGTCGAACTGATCCTGGAATCGCCCGAGGCGGATGCGGCGGTTCTCGTCATGCCGCAGTCGCTGCTCGTCGCCCATGGGATCGGGCACGACCGGATCGATGTCGCGCTCCTCGCCGACAGTCCCTGGCGGACGCGCCTCGCCGAAGTCCTGGAGAGCGCCGGCACGCGCGTGCTGCCGTTCCGCAGCGAGGTTCCGGAAGTCCTGGAAGCCTTGGCCGGGAGCAGCGCAAGACCCGCCGAAATCGACGACTCGACGAGATCAGGACACCGGCATAGATTGGGCGAGTAACGCAGTTCCAATTCGCGACCGACGTTCCGGAAGCTTTCGCCATCGTCCATGCGCCATGCCGGCGGATCGGGCAAGCGATGCCAAGGGGGGGAAGCGGCCATGGAAACGAGCAGCTACGCCTGGGACGGGACCGGCAGCATCGACTTCTCGACCGGCCTGGGCTTGCCGGCCGATGCGTTCTTCGACCCGCTCTCCACCAGCCTGCGGATCGGCGGCGGGCTGTCCGCCCAGCAGTTCGACGTCTATGCCGCCGGCGCCGACGTGGCGCTGGTCAAGGTCCGCAACCCCGACGGCAGCGAGATCGCGCCGGCTGGCCGGACCTATGCCTACATCCCGAACGTGGTGCCGACGAGCATCGGCACCTTCCCCGACCTGTCGGGGCGCAACGTCCGGTTCGAGGACGGCTCGCTGCTCGTGGTCGGGGACGGGTCGGCGTCCGGAACCGCGGACGACCAGGCCAACGCATTCGACTTCTCGGCACTCGCGGCCGCCGCCGACTTCCTCTTCCTGCGCGACGGCAACGACACGGCCGACGCCGGGGCCGGCGACGATCGCCTCCTGCTCAACCGCGGCGACGATGTCGGCCGCGGCGGCGACGGCGGCGATTCGATCTATGGCGGCCAGGGCGACGACCAGGTCTACGGCGACACCGGGAACGACCTGCTGTTCGGCGACCTCGGCAACGACCTGCTCCATGCCGGCATGGGCAACGACGTGCTCTTCGGCGGTCTCGGCAACGACCGGTTCCTCGCCGCCGACGGCGACGACACGCTCTATGGCGGAGGGGGCGACGACTGGTTCGAGTTCTCCGGCTCGGTGGGGGACAAGCACGTCTTCGGGGACAAGGGCGACGACGCCTTCGAGTTCGACGGCACGGCGGGCAACTGGCAGGTCCATGGCGGCGCCGGATTCGACGGGCTGGACCTGCGGGCGCACCAGGGATCGCTCTATCTCGAGACCGGCGACGGCGACAGCCACGTCCACGCCGCCGACGTCCTGGGATACCTGTCGCTCCGCGGCGGCCCCGACCGCGACCTGTGGGAGGTCGAGCCGGGCGTCGGTCATCGCCACCTCCTGGAGACCGGCGACGGCGACGACGTGCTGCACATCCACGGGCCCGGCGGCCTCCAGGCGTTCCAGATCGTCCATCTCGGCGGCGGCGACGACGTGCTCGACCTCACGGGCTATGCCGGAAGCGACCGCGAGACCTGGTTCCTCGGCGGCGGGGACGACACGGTCTTCGCCGGCAGCGGCGGCGACGTCCATGTCGGCGCCGGGTTCGCCTGGGTGCAGGTCGGGCCCGGGCAGGTCCGCGTCGTGCTCGACGACGCCTATCTCGGCGACGGCAGCCTGGAGTTCGAGGGCTACCGTCCGGGCGTCGACGGCATCCGGGTCACCGACGCGTTCGGCCTCGAAGCCGTCGTCGGCTACCGCGGCGACGGGCTGTCGGGCACCTCGTCCGCGACCAACTGGCTCATCGCCGACGACCAAGCCTACACGATCGACACCTTCGACGCGTTCCTGTCGGCAACCCAGGCGGACACCGCCAAGCCCGGCTTCTTCACCTTCCTCGACGGGCACGTCCAGACCTGGTTCACCTTCGACATGTCCTCGACCGGCGGCGCCATCAAGATCGCCGACTATCCGGGCCTGACGAGCCTGCCGCAACTGGGCCTCTTCGACCTCGGTCCGGGCGGCGACCTCGACCTGCTGGGCGGCGACTGAGGCGGCTTCGGGTCGTCAGCCGCGGCCCAGTTCGTGCGCCATGGCGAGGAGGAGGGCGGCGAACTCCTGCACCACCTTGGCCGGCGGCCGGTGGGACGGGTAGACGATCGAGAAGTGGGTCGGGATCGAAGGCTGGAAGGGCCGCGTGACGAGGCCGGGCTCGCGCAGGAACGGCACCGTGTAGGGATCGACGACGGCGACGCCGAAGCCGCGTGCGACCAGTGCGCAGACGCTGGCCGACAGCGAGGTCTCGAACGGGCGTTCGTAGGGAATGCCCTCGGCCAGCAGCATCGCCTCCAGCCGCAGCCGGATCGGGCTCGACGGCCCGAGCCCGATCACCTTCTCGCCGGCGAGGTCGTGCGGGTGCACGGCCGCGAGGTCGGCCAGCCGATGGCCGGCCGGCACGACGCAGACCGCCGGCAGCACCGGGAAGGACTGGATGCGGACGGCCGGATGGTCGTGCACCGTGTTGACGAGACCGATGTCGATCTGGTCGAGGCGGGCCATCGCCTCGATGTTGGCCGAGTTGTCGTTGTGGACCGAGATCGCGACCTCGCCGCGGTCGCGCACGAAGCGCTCGATGGCGGCGTTCAAGAGCCCGATGCTGAAGGCGGTGATGGCGGCGACCCGGAGGCCGCCCGCCTTGCCGGCGCGGATCGCGCGGGCGGCCTCGGCGATGCGGTCGAGGCCGACGAAGTAGCGCTGGATCTCGTGGTGCAGCAGCACCGCCTCCGGCGTCGGCGCGAGGTGGCTGCCGACGCGCTCGAAGAGCGGCATCCGCAAGGCATGCTCGAGGTCGCGGACGAGCCGGCTGACGGCGGGCTGGGAGATCGCCAGGGTCTCGGCGGCCGCGGTCATGCTGCCGGTGGTCATGACGGCGCGGAACGCCTCCACCTGGCGCGGGTGCAGCGAGTTCATCGCGGGCAGGCCGATAACATCCGGTCATGGTGCCCCAAACGCATATGCCTTGAAAGCAGGGTCGCGAAGCCCGCTCAATGACGGACGGCGCGGCCGGCCCGATCGGGGGCCTCCGCCGCCGCCTCGGGAAGGCCGATGCTGAACTATGTCGTCCGCCGCCTGCTGATCCTGGTGCCGATGCTGCTGGCAGTGTCGGTGGCGGTCTTCCTGGTCCTCTACTCGATCCCGGGCGACCCGGCGCGGATGGCCGCCGGGCCCGACGCCAGCGAGGAGGACGTGGTGCAGATCCGGGCCAATTTCGGGCTCGACCGGCCGATCCACGAGCAATACGCGATCTACCTCGGCAACCTCGTCCAGGGCGACCTCGGAACCTCGTTCCGCACCCGCCGGCCGGTGCTCGACGAGATCCGGCGGACGCTGCCGGCGACCGTCGAGCTCGCCGCCGCGGCGATGGCGATCGCGCTCCTGCTCGGCGTCCCGATCGGCATCCTCTCGGCGCTGCGCCCGGGAAGCTGGCTCGACAACACCATCACCGCGTTCGCCGTCTTCGGCATCTCGATGCCGGGCTTCTTCCTCGGCCTGATCCTGATGGTGATCTTCTCGGCCACCCTCTACTGGCTGCCGCCGACCGGCCGCGGCACCTGGGCCCACCTCGTCATGCCGGCGGTGACGCTGGGCCTGCCCTACGTCGCGACCTATGCCCGCCTGACGCGGTCCAACATGCTGGACGTGCTGTCGGAAGACTATATCCGCACCGCCCGCGCCAAGGGGCTGGCGCGCTCGACCGTGATCTACCGCCACGCCCTGGTGAACGCGGCGATCCCGCTCGTCACCGTGCTCGGCATCTATTTCGGGCGGCTGCTCGGCGGCGCCGTCATCGTCGAGACGATCTTCGCCTGGCCCGGCCTCGGCCGGATCATGATCGAGGCGATCGTGCAGCGCGACATCTACGTCGTGCAGGGCACGATCCTCGTCTTCGCGGTCTCGGTCGTCCTGGTCAATCTCGCGGTCGACGTCCTCTACGGCGTGCTCGACCCGCGCATCACCTACGGCTGAGGGGCGGGCGATGGGGGCCTTCCTCGGCTATCTCTGGCGCACCCGCAACCTCGCCGCGGCGGTGGCGGCGCTCATCGTCGCCGCCTTCGTCGTCGTCGCCGTCGGCGCGCCGCTCTTCGCCGACTGGGGGGCGGCGACCAAGGTCGAACTGCAGCACGCCCTGGCGCTGCCGTCGGCCGAGTTCCCGCTCGGCGCCGACGAACTCGGCCGCGACCTGCTGGCGCGTCTCGTCTGGGGCGCCCGCATCTCGCTCGGCGTCGCCGTCGTCAGCGTCGGCTTCGCGCTTGCGGCCGGGGTCTGCATCGGCGCCGCCTGCGGCTATTACGAGGGCCGGGTGGCGGAACTGGTGATGCGGTCGATGGACTTCCTCATCGCCTTCCCGCGCATCCTCCTGGCGATCATGCTCATCACCGTCCTCGGGACCGGGGTGGTCAGCCTGACGCTGGCGATCGGCATCTCCTCCATCCCGGTCTATGCGCGCCTCTTCCGCGCCCCGGTGCTGACCCTGAAGCAGCGCGAGTTCGTGCTGGCGGCGCGTTCGCTCGGCGCCCGCGACGGCACCATCCTCTTCGGCCACATCCTGCCGAACACCGTGTCGCTGATGATCATCCAGGGCACGATCTCGCTGGCCGACGCCATCCTGATCGCGTCGGGGCTCAGCTTCCTCGGCCTCGGGCCGCAGCCGCCGACGCCGGAATGGGGCGCCATGATCGCCAACGCCCGGGCCCACATCACCTCGACCCCGCACGTCGTCTTCGCCCCGGGCCTCGCGCTCTTCGCGGTGATCCTCGGGCTCAACGTGCTGGGCGACGCGCTGCGCGACTTCGCCGACCCGCGCGTGCGCAAGAGCCGGTGACCAACGAGCAGGGAAGGAGCAGACCGATGACAACGAGCTTCCGCAGGCTGGCCGTCGCCTTGGCGCTGGCCGGATCGCTGTCCGCCGGAGCGGCGGCGCAGACGCTGCGCTGGGTCGAGGGCACCGACGCCGACACGCTCGATCCCCAGATCCAGCGCTCGCGGCCGGCGCAGATCCTGACCGACCACATCTTCGATCCGCTGGTCCGCTGGAAGGACACCAAGCTGAGCGAGATCGTGCCGGCGCTGGCGCTCTCGTGGGAGCGCTCGGAGGGCGACCTGCTCTGGACCTTCAAGCTGCGCCAGGGCGTCCGCTTCCACGATGGCAGCCCCTTCGACTCGGCGGCCGCGAAGTTCAGCCTGGAACGGGCGATGGACCCCAAGACGGGCTCGCCCAACCGCTCGCTCTTCGCCCCGATCGAGCGCATCGAGGCGCCCGACCCGCAGACCCTGACCATCCGCACCAAGGCGCCGATGCCGACCCTGCTCGAGGTCCTGGCCGGCTCGCAGGCGATGATGATGAGCCCGGCCGCGGTGCAGAAGGCCGGGCGTGATTCCTTCCGCAAGCCGGTCGGCACCGGACCCTTCGTCTTCGAGGAATGGATCCCGAACCAGCAGATCGAGCTGAAGCGCAACGACGGCTACTGGGGGACGAAGCCCCTGGTGCAGAAGTTCCACTTCCGCCCCGTGCCGGAAGCCGGCGCCCGCGTCGTCGAGCTCGAGTCGGGCAATGCCGACATCGTCACCAACATCCCGCCCGAGGCGGCCGACCGGCTGAAGCGCAACCCGCGCGTCCGCATCGAGGTGATCCCGAGCTCGTTCCAGATCTTCTTCGAGCTCAACCTGACCAAGCCGCCCTTCAACGACGTCCGCGTCCGCAAGGCGGTGAACCACGCCATCGACCGCAAGGCGATCGTCGAGAAGATCCTGGGCGGCTATGGCGGCGTCCCGGACGGGCTCTTCCCCGAGGGCGTCCAGGGCCGCGTCCCGCTCGAGCCCTACGCCTACGATCCCGAGCTCGCCAAGCGGCTCGTGAAGGAGGCGCTGCCCAACGGCTTCGACGGCAAGGTCGTGCTGTGGACGCCGAACGGCCGCTACGCCAAGGACCGCCAGGTCTCCGAAGCCGTGCAGGGCTGGCTCAACGCCATCGGCTTCCAGACCGAGTTCCGGGTCTGGGAGTGGGCGAGCTACCAGCGCGAGCTCTACCGCGCCGACCCGGGCGGCACCGGCAAGGGCACCAACAACGCCAGCATGTGGATGCTCGGGACCTCGATCCCGGACGCCGACTGGCGGCTGCGCCGCAAGGTGGTCTCGGGCGATCCCTCGAACCTCACCGGCTACTCCAATCCCAAGGTCGACCAGCTCATGCAGCGGGCCGCGACCAACATGGACTACGCCGCGCGCATCAAGGACTACCAGGAGGTGCAGCGCATCTTCTGGTCGGAGGATGCGGCGTGGCTCGTCCTCTTCAACCAGGTCCAGATCATCGGCCTCAACCCCAAGGTCGAGGGGCTCGAGATGTTCGCCTACGAGGTGCCGATCCTCAACCGCGTCCAGTTCAAGAAGTAAGCGAGCCCGTCATGCGCGAGCGCCTGAAGTCCGCCCCCGCCGAAGAGATCGTCGCCTACATGATCGCGCCGCGTCTCTTCGACGAGGCGAAGACGATCTTTCCGATCATGAGCCGCATCAACCAGGCCCACACCGTCATGCTGGTGGAGCAGGACATCCTGCCCGCCGACGTCGGCGGCCGCATCCTGGGCGGGCTGGCGAAGCTGGCGGAGGCAGGCGTCGAGGCGCTCGCGCTCGATCCCGGCAAGGAGGACCTCTACTTCAACGTCGAGGCGGCGCTCAGCGCCGCCATCGGCGCCGACATCGGCGGGCGGATGCATACCGGCCGCAGCCGCAACGACCTCTACGCCACCGTCCAGCGCATGAAGGTGCGCGACGTCGCCTGCGACATGGCGGGCCGGGCGCTCGTCCTCCAGGGGCGGCTGCTCGACGCCGCCGCCGGCAACCTCGACACGGTGATGACCGGCTACACCCACATGCAGCCGGGCCAGCCGATCACCGTCGGCCACTACCTCTCGGGCGTCGCCCAGGCCCTCCAGCGCGACAGCTGGCGCATCCTCGACGCCTACCGGTCGCTCAACCTGTCGCCGCTCGGCGCCGGCGGGCTCGCCACCACCGGCTTCCCGATCGACCGCTTCCGCACCGCGGCCCTGCTCGGCTTCGACGGCATCGTCGAGAACTCGCTCGATGCCGTCGGCTCCCGCGACTACGTCTCCGACCTCATCTACGCCTTCGCCACGGCGGCGATCACGGTCAGCCGGCTCTGCCACGACCTGCACGTCTGGTACACGTTCGAGTTCGGGTTCCTCGACATCGACGACGCCATCGCCGGCACCAGCTCGATCATGCCGCAGAAGAAGAACCCGAGCCCGATCGAGCACCTGAAGGCCAAGGCCGCCCACCAGATCGGGGCGCTCGTCTCCTCGCTGTCGGCGCAGAAGACCGCGCCCTTCACCCATGGCCGCGAGGTCGGCAACGAGAGCGTCGCGCTCTTCAAGGAGGCGGCCGCCCAGATGGAGGCGACGCTGGCGCTGGCCGACGCGGTGGTGCGCGGCCTGCGCTTCCGCGCCGAGACCCTGCTCGACGACGCGCGCCGCAACTACTGCACCCTGACCGAGCTCGCCGACACCATGGTCCGGCACCGCGGCCTCAGCTTCCGCACCGCCCACGAGGTCGTGGGCGCGCTCGCCCGCGAGGCGGCCGACCGGCGGCTGGCCGGCAGCCACGCGATCACCGCCGAACTGGTCGACGAGGTGGCGGTCCAGGTCACCGGCAAGCCGCTGGCGCTGACCGCCGCGGAGCTGAAGGCGGCGCTCGACCCGGCCTTCAACGTCCAGCAGCGGCGGGTGCCGGGCGGGCCCGCGCCGGCGGCGGTCGCCGCCGCGGTCGAGCGCCTGCGCGGCGGCCTCGCCGAGCAGCGGGCGCTGCTCGACCGCCGCCTCGCGGCCCTCGCCGCGGCCGATGCCGAGCTGGCCGCCGCGGCCGCCCGGCTCGCGGCCTGACGCCGATGTCGGTCGCGGCCCCCGACCTGATGCTGGCCGAGGCGCGGCTCGCCCGCCCGCCGGCGGAGCTCTTCCTGCGCCTCTCCCAGGCGCCTGGCCTCGGCCGGGAGCTGCGGCATTTCCGGCAATTCCTGGCGGTCGACAAGGCGCATACGGCGATGCTGGTCGAGCAGGGCATCCTGGCGCGCGCCCACGGCCGGGCCATCCTCGACGTGCTCGTCGAGATCGAGACGGAGGGGCCGGCCGGCCTCGCCGTCGACGCCCATCGCGGCAGCCTGCTGCTGCAGGTCGAGGCGCGTCTCGCCGAGCGGCTGGGCGAGGCGGTCGGCGGCCGCATGCATACCGGCCGCAGCCGCATCGACCAGGGCGCCACCGTGCGCCGGCTCTTCAAGCGCGGGCGGATGCTCGACGCGATGGCGCGCCTGCTCGCGCTGGAGACGACGCTCCTGGCGCAGGCCGGCCGCCACCGGCGGACGCTGATGCCGGGCTACACCCATCTCCAGCACGCCCAGCCCTGGGTCTTCGGGCACTACCTGCACAGCTTCTTCGTCAAGTTCCGCGAGGATTTCGACCGCCTGACCGAGAGCTACCGGCGGGTCAACCGCAACCCGCTCGGCACGGTCGGGCTGTCCGGCACCTCCTGGCCGCTCGACCGCGAGCGGACGACGGCGCTGCTCGGCTTCTCCGGCCTCGTCGAGAACAGCAAGCTCGGGCGCGAGGCCTACTACGCCGCCGAGGCGGCGACGGCGCTCGCCTTCGTCATGGCCGACCTCAACGACCTCGCCTGCGACCTGCATCTCTGGTCGAGCCACGAGTTCGGCCTCGTCGAGAGCGACGACGCCTTCTGCGGCACCAGCAGCATCTTCCCGCAGAAGAAGAACCCGGCGGCCCTGGAGACGATCAAGAAGGCGGCCGGCGGCGCCACGCAATGGCCGGCGGAGGCGCTGGCGACCTTCCGCGGCGAGGGCACGGGCGACCAGGCGATCCGCGAACTGTCGATGATCGACCGCGCCTTCGACACCGTCTGCGACATGCTGGAACTGGCCGAGGCGGTGGTCGCGACGCTGATCGTCCACGAGGGAAGGATGCGCGAGCTGGCCCAGGCCAACTGGTCGACGGCGAGCAACCTCGCCGACGTGCTGGTGCGCGACCGCGGCCTCTCCTACCGGCAGAGCCACCATGTCGTCGGCCGGCTCGTGCGCACCTGCCTCGAGCAGGGGGTCCGGCCGGAGGCGGCGACGGGCGCGCTCCTCGACCGCGCCGCGGCCGAGACCATCGGCCGCGGTCTGGACCTGGATGACGCGGCCGTCCGCGACGCCCTCGACGCCGACCGCTTCGTCGCCACCCGCATCACCACCGGCTCGATCGGTCCGGCCGAGGTCGACCGGATGCTGACGGAGGCGGCCGGCGAACGCGACGCCATGGCCGGGTGGCTGGCGGCCGAGCGCGGGCGCCTGGCGGCGGCCGACCGGGCGCTGGCCGCGGCGGTGGCGGCGATCCGCGAGGTCGGCGGGTGACGGGCGCGGCCAATGCCGGCTCCCCCGTCCTCGCGGTCGAGGGGCTGAAGGCGCACCTCTTCACGCCGGCGGGGGTGGTCCGCGCCGTCGATGGGATCTCCTTCGCGCTCGCCGAGCGCGAGACGCTCTGCATCGTCGGCGAGAGCGGCTGCGGCAAGAGCATGACGGCGCTGGCAGTGATGGGGCTGCTGCCGGAACCGGCCGGCCGCATCGTCGAGGGGCGGATCGAACTGGCCGGCACCGGCGACCTCGCCCGCCTCTCCGAGGAGCGGATGCGCGACGTCCGCGGCAACGTCGTCTCGATGATCTTCCAGGAGCCGATGTCGAGCCTGAACCCGGTCTTCGAGATCGGCTACCAGGTGGCCGAGGTGATCCTGCAGCACCGCCGGATCGGCCGCCGCGAGGCGGCGGCGCAGGCGGTCGAGATGCTGCGAACGGTCGGGATTCCCTCGCCGGAGCGGCGGGCGCACGCCTATCCCCACCAGCTTTCGGGCGGCATGCGCCAGCGCGTGATGATCGCCATCGCGCTCGCCTGCCGGCCGCGCCTGATGCTGGCCGACGAGCCGACGACGGCGCTCGACGTCACCATCCAGGCCCAGATCCTCGACCTCATGAACCGCCTCAAGGAGGAGGTCGGCACCGCCATCGTCCTCATCACCCACAATATGGGCGTGGTCGCGGAGATGGCGCAGCGGGTCTGCGTCATGTACGCGGGCGTGGTGGTCGAGGAGGCGACGGTCGAATCCCTCTTCGCCCGGCCGCTGCATCCCTACACGATCGGCCTGCTCGGCTCGATCCCGCGGCCCGACCGGCGGCAGCAGCGGCGCGAGCGGCTGGCGACCATCCCCGGCACGGTGCCCAACCTGGCCGCCGAGCGCGCCGGCTGCCGCTTCGCCGACCGCTGCCACGCCGTCATGGACGTCTGCCGCGCCGCCGAGCCGCCGCTGGCGCCGCCCGCGGGCGGCGATCCGGCCCACCGGGTGCGCTGCTGGCTGCATCCGGCGGCCGCGATGGGGCTCCCGTCGTGAGCGCCCAGCCGCTGCTCGAACTGAAGGGGGTGAAGAAGCATTACCCGGTGATGGGCGGCCTGCTGCGCCAGGTCGTCGGCTGGGTCAAGGCGGTCGACGGCGTCGACCTCACGGTCCGGCGCGGCGAGACGCTGGGGCTGGTCGGCGAGAGCGGCTGCGGCAAGACCACGCTCGGCCGCACGATCGTGCGCCTGGAGGAGCCGACGGCGGGCGAGATCCGCTTCGAGGGCCGCGACATCGCCGGCCTCGGGACGGGCGACATGCGCGCGCTCCGGCGCGAGATGCAGGTCGTCTTCCAGGACCCCTATTCCTCGCTCAATCCGCGCCGGACGGTCGGGCAGACCCTGACCGAGCCCTTCCGCATCCACGGCATCGGCAGCCCGGCCGAGCGGCGCGAGCAGGCGCTGGAACTGCTGGCGCTCGTCGGCCTCCGGCCCGAGCACTACGACCGCCATCCGCACGAGTTCTCGGGCGGCCAGCGGCAGCGCATCGGCATCGCCCGGGCGCTGGCCTTGAAGCCGAAGCTCATCGTCTGCGACGAACCGGTCTCGGCGCTCGACGTCTCGATCCAGGCCCAGGTGGTCAACCTCTTGATGGACCTGCAGGACCGCTTCGGCCTGACCTACGTCTTCATCGCCCACGACCTGTCGGTGGTCGAGCACATCTCGGACCGGGTGGTGGTCATGTATCTCGGCCATGTCGTCGAGGTGGCCGACGCCGAACAGCTCTACGAGCGGCCGCTGCACCCCTATACGGAAGCCCTGCTCGCCGCCTCGCCGGTGCCGGACCCGACCGTGCGCCGCGCGCGCATCATCCTGCAGGGCGACGTCCCGAGCGCGCTGGCGCCGCCGCCCGGCTGTCCCTTCAACACGCGCTGCCCGCACGCGACCGAGATCTGCCGCGAGGGCGGCGTGCCGGCGATGGAGGAGGCGGCGCCGGGGCGCTTCGTGCGCTGCCGCCGGGTGGCGGAGATTCGCGGGCTCTGACGCCCGTGCCGGGTGGCGCCGGGGCAGGGCGCCCGCGTAGCATGACCGGTCGCGCGATCGGGCGGAGGATGGGGATGGCCGAGGGCAGTTTCGATTTCGTCGTGGTCGGCGGCGGCGTCGTCGGGTCGTCGATCGGCTTCGGACTCGCCAAGCGGGGCGCCCGGGTGGCGATCCTCGACCAGGGCGACGCGGCGCTGCGCTCCTCGCGGGTCAATTTCGGCCTCGTCTGGCTGCAGTCCAAGGGCGACGGCATGCCGGACTATGGCCGCTGGACGCGCCGCTCGGCCGACCTGTGGACGGGCTTCGCGGCCGAGATCCAGGGCCTGTCCGGCATCGACCCCGAGCACGAGCAGAAGGGCGGCATCGCCTTCTGCCTCGGCGAGGCCGAGTTCGAGCAGCGCCGCACCACCATCCTGCGGATGCACAACCAGGTCGAGCCCTGGGTCTACGAGACGCGCATGATCGAGCGGCGCGAGGTCGAGGCGCTCTATCCCGGCGTCCGCTTCGGACCGGAGGTGACGGGCGCCTCCTTCTGCCCGCACGACGGGGTCTCCAACCCGCTGCGCCTGCTGCAGTCGCTGCACGGCGCCCTGAAGCGGAGCGGCGTCGCCTACCGCCCCGATGCCCCGGCGACCGCGATCCGCCGTGACGGCGCCGGCTTCGCCATCGACACGCCGGCCGGCCTCTTCCGCGCCGGCAAGGTGGTGATCGCCGCCGGCCACGGCACCACGAAGCTGGCGGCGACGCTCGGCCTCGAGGCGCCGATCGTGCCCGAGCGCGGCCAGCTCGTCGTCACCGAGCGGGTGGCGCCGATCCTGCCGATCCCGGCGAGCGGCGTCCGCCAGACCCGCGACGGCACCATCATGATCGGCACCACCCACGAGGCCGCACCCGACCTGACGACGCGGGCGACGACGGCCAACGCCGTCCACATCGCGTCGCGCGCGGTCCGGGTCATCCCCGACCTGGCGCGGCTGAAGATCGTCCGCTCCTGGCTCGGCCTCCGGGTGCTGTCGCCGGACGGCTTCCCGGTCTACCAGGAGTCCGAGACCCATCCCGGCGCCTACGTCGCCATCTGCCATTCCGGCAACACGCTGGCGGCGGTCCACGCCAACGACCTGGCCGAGGCGTTCCTCGCCCATCGCCTGCCCGAGTCGCTCGCCTCCTTCCATCCGAGACGGTTCCATGTTCCGAAAGCTGCCTGACCCTGCCCAGCCCATGGTCTCCGTCACCGTCGACGGCCGGCCGATGCGGGTCGCCGCCCACGAGACGGCGGCCTCCGCCGCCCTCATCGCCGGGATGGTCGCGACCCGGAATTCGCCGGTGACGGGCGAGCCGCGCGCGCCCTTCTGCATGATGGGCGTCTGCTACGAGTGCCTGATGGTGATCGACGGGGTGGCCTCGCGCCAGGCCTGCCTGGTGCCGGTCGCCGAGGGAATGCGGATCGAGCGCCAGCCGGGCGCGCGCTCGCTCGCCGGCCTGGAGGAGCGCACCGATGGCTGATGCCTGGGACCTCGTCGTCGTCGGCGCCGGGCCGGCGGGACTGGCGGCGGCCACCGAGGCGGCCGCCCTCGGGCTCAAGGCGGTCGTCGTCGACGAGCAGCCGGCGCCGGGCGGGCAGATCTACCGCGCCGTCGAGCGTGCCGCCTCCGGTCCGGCGGCGGCGGCGCTGGGACCGGACTATGCCCACGGCCGTTCCGTCGTCGCGGCCTTCCGGGCGAGCGGCGCCGCCTATCGTCCGGGCCTCCAGGTCTGGCAGGTCGAGCAGTCGGGCGAGGTGCTGGCGAGCGACGGCCAGCGCTCGGTCTCGTTCCCGGCCCGGCGGGCGCTGATCGCCATCGGCGCCACCGAGCGGCCGGTGCCGATCCCCGGCTGGACGCTGCCCGGGGTGATGACGGTCGGCGCCGGCCAGATCCTGCTGAAGGCATCGGGGATGGTGCCGGACGGCGAGACCTGGGTCGCCGGCGCCGGGCCGCTGCCGCTGCTCTACCTGGCGCAGGTGATCGCCGCCGGCGGCCGCATCGCCGGCTATGTCGACACGACGGCGGCGGGCAACGCCATGGCCGCCGCGCCGCACCTCCTCGGCGCGCTGCGCAACCTGCCCTATGTCCGCAAGGGGCTGAAGCTGCGCGGCGAACTGCGCCGGTCGGGCATTCCCGTCCATCCTGCCGATGCCGTCGAGGCGGTGGGCGAGGGACGGGTCGAGCGCATCCGCTTCCGCAGCGGCGGCACCTGGGTCGAGCGGCTCTGCGACACGCTGCTGCTGCACGAAGGGGTCGTCCCCAACGTCCACGTCACGATGGCGATCGGCTGTGCCCACGAGTGGGACGACCGCCAGGGCTGCTTCCGGCCGCGCCTCGACGAATGGGGCCGCAGCGACATCCCGGCCGTCCTGGTCGCCGGCGATTGCGGCGGCATCGAGGGGGCGCGGGCGGCCGAAGTGCGCGGCCGCCTGGTGGCGCTCGGGGCGGCGGCCGATCTCGGCCGCCTGACCGCGGCCGAACGCGACCGGCGGGCGCGACCGCTGCGCCGCGAACTCGACCGCCACCTGCCGATCCGCGCGTTCCTCGACGCCCTCTACCGCCCGCGCCCGGCGGTGACCTGCCCGGCGGATCCGGTGATCGCCTGCCGCTGCGAGTCGGTGACGGCCGGCCAGGTGCGCGAGACGGTGCGGATCGGCGCGGTCGGCCCGAACCAGGCCAAGTCCTTCATCCGCTGCGGCATGGGGCCGTGCCAGGGCCGCTTCTGCGGCCTCACCGTCACCGGCATCATCGCCGACGCGACCGGCAAGCCGCCCGGCGAGGTCGGGTTCTTCCGCATCCGCCCGCCGCTCAAGCCGCTCACGCTGGGCGAACTGGCGGCGCTCGGCGAGGACCCGGCGGCGTGACCGTCGAGGCCGACGTCGTCGTCGTCGGCGGTGGCCTGCACGGCTGCTCGTCGGCCCTCCATCTCGCCCAGCGCGGCCAGAGGGTCGTGCTGCTGGAGCGGCGCCATGTCGGCCGGCACTCGTCGGGCATCAATGCGGGCGGCGTCCGGACGCTCAATCGCGACCCGGCGGAGATCGGCCTCTCCGTCGCCGGGATGGAGCTGTGGCGGCGGATCGAGGACCTGGTCGGCGACGATTGCGGCTTCCACGCCCACGGTCAGATCCGCATCGCCGAGACCGAGGCGGAGCTGGAGAAGGTGGCGCGGCGCGTCGAACTGGTGCGCGGCATGGGGTTCCGACACGAGGAACTGATCGAGCGCGACGAGCTGCGCCGCCTCGTGCCGGCCGCGGCGCCGCACTGCGTCGGCGGGCACATCGTGCGCGACGACGGCGCCGCCGACCCCTACCGCACCACCTTCGCCTTCGGCCGCCGGGCGAAGGCGCTGGGCGTCGACATCCGCGAGGGCGAGGGGCTGGCGGCGCTGGAGCGGGCCGGCGCCGACTGGGTCGTCGTCGCCGAGAGCGGCCGGCGCTACCGCGCGCCGGTGGTGGTCAACGCCGCCGGCGCCTGGGCGGGCGACATCGCGGCGATGGTCGGCGACCACGTCGACCTGCGCGTCCGCGCCTCGATGATGATGGTGACCGAGCGGATGCCGCACTTCCTCGACCCGGTGATCGGGGCGGTCGGGCGCAAGCTCTCCTTCAAGCAGAGCGACGCCGGAACGCTCGTCATCGGCGGCGGCCAGCAGGGAATCGCCGACCGAGCCACCGAGCGGACGCGGATCCGCTTCGCCAACTTGGCCCGCAGCGCCGAAGCGGCGATCGCCCTATTCCCCCTGATGCAGGGCGTACGCCTGGTGCGCAGCTGGTGCGGGATCGAGGCGGAAACCGTCGACCATGTGCCAGTACTCGGCCGCTCGGTTGCCGCCGAAGGGATCGTCCACAGCTTCGGCTACTCGGGCCACGGCTTCCAGCTCGGGCCGATCTGCGGGGCCGTCGTCGCCGATCTCGTCACCCGGGGCGGGACCAATCTCCCGATCGCCGGGCTTGGCCTGGAACGCTTCCAGGCGCGGCCCGCCGAGGGTACTGCCGTGGCCGGTCGTGACCAGGGCGTCCCAGGCGCAGACGGCGCCGATCAGGACCAGGCCGCTGCCGACCAGACGGATCGGCGCGCCGGCGCCGGCGGCTAGGAAGGCGAGGCCGGCCAGCCCCGAGGTTGCGCCGAGGATCAACTGGACGAGGCCGTAGTCGAGCATGGCGGACCCTGATGGGCGGCGCGGTGTCCGCCGCCGGGAGGTGGAACGGCCGAGCCAATAGCGCCGGCGATGGCGATTGTAAATCCGCCGTTCACCTCGACTTGCCCGGGAGCGGCGCACCGCCGGGACGACCTGCGCCAAATCGGACGTTATCGCAGGGCCGCAGGCTGCGCCAGTGCTGGCGCCGGCGCCGCCGTCGGCCTAGGTTGCTGGGGCGCCGAGCCGATTTCAGGACTGTCCATCGCGGTCGTGCCGATGTCCGATGCCCGTCCCCTGGTCCTCCTCATCGAGGACACGCCGTCGCTGGCGGCGCTCTACGTCGAGTATCTCCGGCGGGAGTCGGTCCGCGTCGCGGTGGCGACGACGGGGCAGGAGGGCATCGGCGCCATCCGCAGCCAGGCCCCGTCCGTCGTGCTGCTCGACCTCAACCTGCCGGACATGTCCGGCATGGACATCCTGAAGGAGGTGACGGCCAACGGCTACGGCTGCTCGGTCATCGTCATCACCGCGCACGGCTCGATCAACACCGCGGTCGAGGCGATGCGCAACGGCGCCCACGACTTCCTGATGAAGCCCTTCGACCCGGACCGCCTGCGGGTGACGCTGCGCAACGCGCTGTCGCACCAGAAGCTGCTGTCGATGGTCGAGACCTACCGCGAGACCTACGACCGGCAGGGGCTGGCCGGGCTGATCGGCACCTCGCTGCCGATGCAGCAGGTCTACCGCATCATCGAGAGCGCGGCGCCGAGCCGAGCCACGGTCTTCATCACCGGCGAGAGCGGCACCGGCAAGGAACTGTGCGCCGCCGCGATCCACAAGCTGAGCCCGCGCCGGGCCGGGCCCTATGTCGCGCTCAACTGCGCCGCCATCTCCCGCGAGCTCATCGAGAGCGAGATCTTCGGCCATGTGAAGGGCGCCTTCACCGGCGCCACCACCGACCGCGACGGCGCCGCCAGCCGGGCCAGCGGCGGCACGCTCTTCCTCGACGAACTGTGCGAGATGGACCTGTCGCTGCAGAGCAAGCTGCTGCGCTTCCTGCAGACCTCGAGCTTCGTGCGCGTCGGCGGCAATCACGAGGAGACGGCCGACCTGCGCTTCGTCTGTGCGACCAACCGCGACCCCCTGGCCGAGGTCAAGGCCGGCCGCCTGCGCGAGGATCTCTTCTACCGGCTGCATGTCGTGCCGATCCACATGCCCCCCTTGCGCGAGCGCGGCGAGGACGTGCTGCTGCTCGCCAACCACATGCTGACCCGGTTCGCCAAGGAGGAGGGCAAGCAGTTCCGCCGCTTCGCGCCCGAGGTCGAGGCGATGCTCGTCGGCTACGACTGGCCGGGCAACGTCCGCCAGCTCCAGAACGTCGTCCGCAACATCGTCGTCCTCAACGACGGCGAGACGGTGGTGCCGGGGATGCTGCCGCATTCGCTGGGAGCGGTGGCCGGCGGCCGGGCCCTGCCGATGGCGGCCGTGCCGCCCGCCGTGCCGGGCGCTTCGGCGGAGGACGTCGGATCGATCCGGCCGCTCGCCGACGTCGAGCGGGAGACGATCGAGCGGGCGATCCAGCTCTGCGACGGCAACATTCCCCGTGCCGCCGAACTGCTCGAGATCAGCCCCTCCACCATCTACCGCAAGCGCCAGCGCTGGATCGACGAGGGCATCGTCCTGGCGGTCGCGAGCTGAAGTTCGCCGGGAGGGCTTGACTCTTTTCCATATCTCCATAATTGTAGAGATATGGAAAAGATGGACGTCATCGCCGCCCTCGGTGCGCTCGCGCAGGAGACGCGGCTCGATATCTTCCGGCGGCTCGTCCAGGCCGGGGGCGAGGGCATGGCCGCGGGCCAGATCGGCGAGCGCCTGGGCCTCGCCTCGGCGACGCTGTCGTTCCACCTGACCCAGCTCCGTCAGGCCGGCCTCGTCACCTTCCGGCGCGAGGGGCGGTCGCTGATCTACGTCGCCGAGTACGCGGCGATGAACGGGCTCCTCGCATACCTCACCGAGAATTGCTGCGGCCAGGGCCCGGCCGCCTGCCTGCCCGCCCTGACGACATCCCCGAACGCAAGGAAGGCCTCGCAATGACCATGTCCGATCTTCCCGTCGCCGTCGTCGGCGCCGGCCCGGTGGGCCTGGCCGCCGCCGCCCATCTGCTGGCGCGCGGCCTGACCCCGATCGTCTTCGAGGCCGGGTCCCAGGTCGGGCACGCGATCCGCCAGTGGGGCCATGTGCGGATGTTCACGCCGTGGGAATATTGCGTCGACCCGGAGGCGGGCCGCCTGCTGCGCGCCCGCGGCTGGGCGCCGCCGCCGGCCGACCACATCCCGACCGGGGCCGAACTCGTCGCCTCCTACCTCGAGCCCCTGGCGCGGAGCCCCGAGCTCGCGCCGCACATCCACTACGACGCGCGCGTCGTCGGCGTGACCCGCCGCGGCGCCGACAAGGTGCGGACCGCGGGCCGAACGGCGCTGCCCTTCGTCCT
>NZ_JAYSFE010000066.1:6474-26496 GCF_041913585.1 Allostella sp. | reverse complement strand
GCGCACGGCATCTACGGCTGCGGCGTCTACAAGGGCCTCGACTACAAGTTCAAGTAGTCGCTGCCATCCGGCGGACGGGGGCGGTCCCAGGCGGGCCCTTCCCCGTCCGATCCCGAAACCGAGACCGGCACGACCCCTGGTCGTGCCCTCCCATGGGCTGACCGATGGCCGACGCCGCCCCGACGCTGCTCGACGTTCGCGACCTCAAGACCTACTTCAAGACCGAGGGCGGCCTGTTCCGGGCCGTCGACGGCGTTTCCTTCCAGGTGAGCCGCGGGCGCACGCTGGGCATCGTCGGCGAATCCGGCTGCGGCAAGAGCGTGACGTCGCTCTCGATCATGGGGCTGGTGCCGCGCCCGCCGGGCATCCAGGCCGGCGGCGAGATCCTCTTCGAGGGCGAGGACCTCCTGAAGAAGCGTCCGGCGGAACTGCGGAAGATCCGCGGCGGCGCCATCTCGATGATCTTCCAGGAGCCGATGACGTCGCTGAACCCGGTCTTCACCGTCGGCGACCAGATCACCGAGGCGATCACCGCCCACATGGCGGTCTCCGCCGCCGAGGCGCGCGAGCGCGCGATCGAGATGCTGAAGCGGGTGCGCATCCCCTCGCCCGAGCGCCGGATCGACGACTATCCGCATCAGATGTCGGGCGGCATGCGGCAGCGCGTGATGATCGCCATGGCACTCGCCTGCGGACCGAAGCTGCTGATCGCCGACGAGCCGACGACCGCGCTCGACGTCACCATCCAGGCCCAGATCCTGGACCTCATGCGGACGCTGCGCGACGAGACCGGGACCTCGATCATCCTCATCACCCACGATCTCGGCGTCATCGCCGAACTCGCCGACACGGTGGTGGTGATGTATGCGGGCAAGATCGTCGAGAGCGCGCCCGTCGGCGCCCTCTTCGCCGACCCGCAGCACCCCTACACGATCGGCCTCATGGGCTCGATTCCCAAGCTCGAGGAGACGCGCACGCGCCTCGCCTCGATCGAGGGCACGGTGCCGCCGCCCTTCGCGCTCCCCGAGGGCTGCCGCTTCAACCCGCGCTGCCCCTTCGCCGACGATCGCTGCCGGCGCGAGGAGCCGCCGCTGCGGACGCTCCGCGACGATCATGCCGTCGCCTGCTGGAAGGCGCCGCTCGAGGAGGCCCAGTGATGGCACCCCCGCCGATCCTCAAGGTCGACCGGCTGGTCAAGCATTTCCCCGTCACCAGCGGCATCATCCTCTCCAAGCAGATCGGCGCCGTGAAGGCGGTCGACGACGTCAGCTTCGAGGTCCGCCCCGGCGAGACCCTGGCGCTGGTCGGCGAATCCGGGTGCGGCAAGTCGACGACCGGGCGGCTGGTACTGCGCCTCCTGGAGCGCACCTCCGGCCGGGTCGAGGTCGACGGCGAGGACATCTTCGCGCTCGACCGCCAGGCGCTGCGGCGCAAGCGCCGCGACATGCAGATCATCTTCCAGGACCCCTATGCCTCGCTCAACCCGCGCATGACGGTGGGCGACGTCCTGGCCGAGCCGCTGCGCGTCCACGGCGTGGCGAGCGGGCCCGCGATCCAGGCACGGGTCGAGGAACTGCTCCGCGTCGTCGGCCTCGCCCCCTACCACGCGATGCGCTATCCGCACGAGTTCTCCGGCGGGCAGCGGCAGCGGATCGGCATTGCCCGGGCGCTGGCGGTCAATCCCAAGCTCATCGTCTGCGACGAGCCGGTGTCGGCGCTCGACGTCTCGATCCAGGCCCAGGTCGTCAACCTGCTGCAGGACCTGCAGGCGAAGTACGGGCTGTCCTACCTCTTCATCGCCCACGACCTCGCGGTGGTGAAGCACATCAGCGACCGCGTCGCGGTCATGTATCTCGGCAAGATCGTCGAGCTCGCCGACAAGAAGACCCTCTACGCCAATCCCCGCCACCCCTATACGCAGGCGCTGCTCTCGGCGATCCCGGTCGCCGACCCGGCGGTGCCGCACGGGCGGGGCATCATCCAGGGCGACGTGCCGAGCCCCCTCAATCCGCCGTCCGGCTGTCGCTTCCACACGCGCTGTCCGCACGCGCGCGAGCGCTGCCGGAGCGCGGAGCCGGCCTTCCGCGACCTCGCCCCCGGCCACCAGATCGCCTGCCACTTCGCCGAGGAGATCGCCGTGCCCGACACCGTGCGGGCCCGGCAGGCGACGCAGATTTCGGACGCCTACCGGCGGCGCCTCGCCGCCTACGAGGCCCAGCAAGCGCGGCGCAGGACCGCCGCGGAGGAGACGACCCCTTGAACCCTGCTTCCTTCTTCAGCCCCGACTACCGCACCGCCCGCGCCAAGTTCCAGGCCGCCGCCAAGGCGGCCGGCTGCGAGGTCGCGACCTACGCCCACCCGCTGAAGGGTCCCGAGGGCGAGGATCTCGCGACCGACGTGGTCCGCATCGGCCCGGCCGACGCCAAGCGCTACATCGTGCTCAACACCGCGACGCACGGGGTCGAGGGCTTCTGCGGTTCGGGGGCGGTGATCGGGGTGCTGACCGAACGGCTCGACCGCGAGCTGCCGCCCAACACGGCCTTCCTCATCATCCACGCCATCAACCCCTACGGCTTCGCGTGGCTGCGCCGGGTCAACGAGGACAATGTCGACCTCAACCGCAACTTCCTCGACTTCTCGCAGCCGCTGCCGGTCAATGCGGAATACGCCAATATCCACCAGTGGCTGGTGCCGCGGAACTTCGAGGGCGAGGAGCTGGCCAGGGCCGACGCGGAGCTCGGGAAGGCGCGCGAGCGCCTCGGCGCCAAGCCCTTCCAGGGCGCCGTCAGCGGCGGCCAGTACGCGTTCCCGGACGGGCTCTTCTACGGCGGCAGCGGCCCGACCTGGTCGAACCGCACCCTGCGCCGCATCCTGCCGGAGATGATCGGCGACGCCACCCACGTCCTCTTCTTCGACTTCCACACCGGCCTCGGCCCCTACGGCTATGCCGAGCCGATCAACGGCCACCCGCCCGGCACCGACGGCTACCAGCGGCTCTTCGACTGGATCGGCGACTGCGTCACCTCGGCCCAGACCGGGACCTCGAGTTCGACCCGGCTCTCCGGCACGATCGGCTTCGGCGTCATGGAGGCGCTGCCGAACGCGATCCACACCAAGTCGACGCTGGAGTACGGCACCCGGCCGAACGAGTATGTCCGGCTGGCGCTGCGCTCGGACTGCTGGCTGCACAATTACGGCGACCTCAAGAGCCCGCGGGCGAAGGAGATCAAGGCGCTGATCCGCGACGCCTTCTATCGCGACTACGACGACTGGAAGGAACTGGTCTATGTCCGCGCGCGGCAGATCATCCGCCGCGGCATCGCCGGCCTCTCGACGCAGAAGGACTGACCGCCATGGAATACCGTCGCCTCGGCCGCAGCGGCCTGCGCGTCTCGCCGATCTGCCTCGGCACCATGATGTTCGCCGCCCGCACCGAACGGGCGGAGGCGGAGCGGATCGTCGGCATCGCGCGCGACGCCGGCGTCAACTTCGTCGACACCGCCGACGTCTACAGCTTCGGCGGCTCGGAACGGATGCTGGGCGAACTGATCGCGGCCGACCGCGATTCCTGGGTCGTCGCGACCAAGGTCGGCAACGCCATGGGCCAGGGCCCGAACGAGGGCAATCACAGCCGCAAGTGGCTGACGCGCGAGATCGACGCCAGCCTCGCCCGGCTCGGCACCGACCATGTCGACATCTGGTACCTCCATGTCGACGACCAGGGGACGCCGCTCGGCGAGACGCTGGGCGCCATCGCCGACATCGTGCGCGCCGGCAAGGTGCGCTACTGGGGCGTCAGCAACTTCAGCGCGTGGCGACTGGCGGAGGCCTGCCACGTCGCCGCCGATGTCGGGCTGGCGCCGCCGGTCGCGAGCCAGCCGCTCTACAACGCCGTCAACCGCCAGATCGAGGCCGAGCACCTGCCGGCGTGCCAATTCTACGGCCTCGGCGTCGTTCCCTACAGCCCGGTCGCCCGCGGCGTGCTGACCGGCAAGTACGGGCTCGACGGCAGCGCGCCGGAGGGCTCGCGAGCGGCGGTCAAGGACAAGCGCATGATGGAGACGGAGTTCCGGCCGGAATCCTTCGCCATCGCCCAGCAGATCGTCGCCCACGCCCGCAGCCGCAACATCTCGCCGACCCAGTTCGCCATCCTCTGGCTGCTGCGCAACCGGCTGGTGACCAGCGTCATCGCCGGCCCGCGCACGGTCGAGCAGTGGCAGGAGTACCTGGGCGCACTCGAGCACACGCTCGACGCCGCCGACGAGGCCGCGGTCGACGCGCTCGTCAGACCCGGCCACGCCTCGACCCACGGCTATACCGACCCCCGCTACCCGGTCACCGGCCGGGTCGTGTGAGCCGGCTCCGCGGCGGAGGCCCCCAATGCGTATGACGGTCCGATCCGGCCTGCTGGCGGCGGCGCTCGTGCTGACGACGCACCCGCCCGCTTCGGCCGGCGAGGTGCGGGCCCTGGCGGCCAATGCCCTGAAGGCGCCGCTCCAGGAGTTGGCATCGGCGTTCGGGGCCGCGTCCGGCCACCGCGTGACGATCGCCTGGGGCGGCACGGAAGGGATCGTGCGCCGGGTCAACGACGGGGAGCAGGTCGACATCGTCCTCATCGGCTCGGACGGGCTCGACCGGCTGATCGCCAACGGGCGTCTGGTCGCGGCGACGCGGGCGGAGTTCGTTCGTTCCGGCGTCGGCGTCGCGGTCCGGGCTGGACTGCCGGCGCCGAACCTGTCGACCGCGGAGTTCGTCCGGGAGGCCCTGCTGGCCGCGCCTTCGATCGCCTATTCATCGGGACCGAGCGGCGTCCACGTCGCCGCCATGATCCGGCGGATGGGGATCGCCGACCGGGTGGCGCACAAGGTGATCCAGCCGGCCTCGGGCGTGCAGGTGGCGGAGTTGTTGGCGCGAGGCGAGGCCGACATCGGCTTCCAGCAGGTGAGCGAACTGCTCCACGCCAAGGGGATCACCTATCTCGGGCCGCTGCCGCCCGAGATCCAGGTCGTCACCGTCTATGCGCTCGCGCTCGCTCCGTCCGCCGTCGGGTCCGACGCCGCGACCGGCCTCGCCCGCTTTCTGGTCGGCCCCGACGTGGCGGCCGTTGCCGCCGGCGCCGGACTGGAACCGGGGAGAAACCCCTGAAGGCCGCGGCAGTCGCCGACAGCCCGCGGAGAACGGCATGAGCCTGAACGGACGAGCCTATGTCGCGGGCGCATTCGAGCATCCGACGCGCCATGCGCCGGATCGCTCGGTCGCCCGCCTGCATGCCGAATGCGCGCTGGGGGCGCTGGCCGACGCCGGCCTGTCGCTCGCCGATGTCGACGGCTATTTCTGCGCCGCCGATGCGCCGGGGGCCAATCCCCTGTGGATGGCCGACTATCTCAATCTCAAGCTGCGCTGGCTGGACGGCACCGATTCCGGTGGCTGCTCCTACCTCGTCCATGTCGCGCACGCCGCCGCTGCGATCGCCGCCGGACATTGCGACGTGGCGCTGGTGACGCTCGCCGGGCGACCGCGCAGCGAAGGCCTGTCGATCGGGACCCAGATGCGGGCGGCCGCCCTCGACCGCCCGGACGAGCCGTTCGACAGCGCCTACCGGCCGACCATCGCCGCCGTCTACGGCCTGATCGCGCGGCGCCACATGCACGAGTACGGCACCACGCCCGAGGAGATGGCGTGGGTCAAGGTGTCGGCCTCGCGGCACGCCCAGCACAACCCCCACGCGTTCCTGCGCAAGCCCGTCACCGTCGCCGACGTCATGGCCTCGCCGGTGATCGCCGACGGCATCCGCCGCCACGATTGCTGCGTCATCACCGACGGCGGCGGCGCCGTCGTCCTCGTCCGGCCGGAGATCGCCCGCAGCCTCGCCCGACCGCGCGTCCGGGCGATCGGCATGGGCGAGACGGTGTGGACCCAGACCGGCGGCTACATCGACATCACCCGCTCCGGCGCCGAACGGTCGGGACCGGCCGCCTTCGCCGAGGCCGGGGTCGGCCCGCAGGACATCAAGTACGCCTCGATCTACGACAACTTCACCATCATGGTCCTGATCCAGCTCGAGGACCTGGGCTTCTGCCCCAAGGGCGCGGCCGGGCGCTTCGCCGCCGAGGGCAACCTGATCGCCGGCCAGGGCCGCCTGCCCTGGAACACCGACGGCGGCGGGCTGTGCAACAACCACCCGGCCAACCGCGGCGGCATGACCAAGCTGATCGAGGCGGTGCGCCAGCTCCGCGGCGAGGCGCACCCCGCCGTCCAGGTGCCGAACTGCGACCTGGCGCTGGCCTGCGGGCCGGGCCGGGTGATGGGCAACGGCCATGGCCACGCGACCGTGATCCTGGAGCGCGAATGACCGCCGCGACCGACGACCAGGGCGCCGCCATCCAGGCG
This sequence comes from Allostella sp., assembly GCF_041913585.1. NCBI lineage: Bacteria > Pseudomonadati > Pseudomonadota > Alphaproteobacteria > Rhodospirillales > Allostellaceae > Allostella > Allostella sp. The sequence continues at coordinate 20,106 of NZ_JAYSFE010000066.1, read as the reverse complement.
CTTGCCGCCAACCATCCGGAGACCCGGCCCTTCTGGGAGGCCGCCGCCCAGGGCCGGTTCCTCCTCGCCACCTGCACCGCCTGCGGCCGTGCCCACTGGTATCCGCGGACCATGTGCCCGCTGTGCGGCGCCCCCGAGGTCGAGTGGCGGCCGGCATCCGGGCGGGGCCGCATCTACAGCGTCAGCGTCGCCCGGCGCGCCGACCCGCCCTACGCCCTCGCCTACGTCACCCTCGACGAGGGGCCGACGATGATGACCAACATCGTCGACTGCGACCTCGACGCGCTGGCGATCGGACAGCGGGTTCGGGTCACCTTCCGGCCAGGGCCGACCGGCCTGCCGATCCCGATGTTCGTGCCCGACCGAGGTGCCGAGGAATGACGATCGCGAAGGCGCCCCTGCGTCTGGGGTTCTTCACCCGCCTGCTCGACCTGGCGCCGCCGGCCGAGCGCTACCGCCTGGCGCTGGAGCAGATCCGCCACGCCGAACGCTGCGGCTTCGACGCCGCGTGGGTGGCGCAACATCATTTCCACGCGGACGAGGGCGGCCTGCCGTCGCCCTTCGTCTTCCTCGCCCAGGCGGCGGCCGCGACCGGCCGCATCCGCCTCGGCACCGGCATCGTCACCCTGCCGCTCGAACTGCCGATCCGCGTCGCGGAGGACGCCGCGGTGCTCGACCTCCTGTCCGGCGAGCGGCTGGAACTCGGCATTGGGCCGGGCGGCAACCTCTCGGCCTTCCGCGCCTTCGGGCTCGACAGCGAGCGCCGGGCGGAGCTCTTCGACGGCCACCGCCAGGTCCTCGTCGACGCGCTCCGCGGCGGCGTGCTGGACGGCGGCGACCGGCTCTATCCCGACCGGCCGCCGCTCCTCGACCGGATGTGGCAGGCGACCTTCACGGTCGCCGGGGCGCGGCGCGCCGGCGCGGCCGGCGACGGCCTGATGCTGTCGCGGACCCAGCCGCGCCCGCAGGGCCAGGAGGGCGCCCGCCTCGACGCGCTGCAGAACCCGATGATCGACGCCTATCTCGCGGCACTGCCGCCGGGCCGGGCGCCACGCATCATGGCGTCGCGCACCGTCTTCGTCGCCGACGACGGCGGCGAGGCCGAGCGGCTGGTGCGGGCGGGCTATGCCCGCCACCGGGCGCGGCTTCTGGAGACCAAGCCCGAAACCGCCGGCGCCTCCCTGGAGGACCTGATCGCCGGCTCCGACATCCATGCCGGCACGGCCGACCAGGTCGTCCAATCGCTGGCGGCCGACACCGCCCTCGCCCGCGCGACCGAGCTCGCCGTGCAGGTCCACTCGGTCGACCCGCCGCACCCGCTGGTGCTGCGCTCGATCGAACTGGTGGCGTCCCGGGTCGCACCCGCCTTCGGCTGGCGGCCGCCGGCCGGCGCCGTGCGCCAGGTCGCCTGAGCCGGTCTTCCCCGGAAGGAAACCCCATGACCGACGTGATCGACGACCTCCTGGGCATCCGTCCCGGCTCGCCCCTCGACGCGATCCGCGCCCGCCGGCCGGAGACCCGCGCCCAGGCGCAGGCGAGCTACGACGCGCTCTTCCGCCCCGCCGATCCAGGCGGCGTGACGGCGGCCGAGCGCTTCGCGGTCGCAACCTTCGTCGCGGCACTGCACGGCGCGACCGAGGTTGCCGGCCACTACCGCGCCGCCCTCGCCCCGGCGCTGGCGGAGGCGGTGGACGCGGCCGTGGCGGCCGCCACCGGCACCGGCCCCTATGGCCGCTACCCGACGGGCCCGCTCACCGCCGAGGACCAGCCGGGCGCTTCCTGGGCACCGGCCGGCGCGCTCGCGGCGGCGCTCGGGCCGCGGCTCGCGGCGGCCCTCGGCCACATGCACCTGCTCGTGCTGCACCCGCGCGACGGCGCCCCGCCCGCGCTCCAGGCGCTCCTCGACGCCGGCTGGACCACGACCGACATCGTGACGCTGTCGCAGATCGCCTCCTTCGTCGCCTTCCAGCTCCGCGCCGTCGCCGGCCTGCGCGCGCTCGCCACCCGCCTCTGAGGTCCGCCATGACCGAGACGACCCTGGTCCCGCCGCCGCACGAGGTGCCGGCCGTCTTCACCCGCGCCATGCTCGACTGGCTGCCCTGGCTGGCGCCGATGGCGCGGGAGGACCTCACCCCCCGCCACATGGCCGGCCTCGTCGACCCGGCCCGGGCCGGTTCCGACTATTTCCGCCTGCTGGTGCGCGACCCGGCCGCGCTCGAGGCGCGCACCCGCACCGACAAGGACATCTTCTACAATCCCGATGCCGGCCTGCCGCGGGCCGAGCGGGAACTGGCCGCCGCCGCCGTCTCGCGCCGGAACGGCTGCATCTACTGCGCGTCGGTCCATGCCCGCTTCGCCGCGACCTATTCGAAGCGCGAGGCGGACGTCGACCGGCTGCTGGCCGAGGGCACCGGCATCGACCTCGGCGAACGCTGGAACGCGATCGTCGCCGCGGCGGTGGCGCTGACCGATACCCCCGCCGCCTTCGGCCCGGCCCATGTCGACCGGCTGCGCGCCGCCGGTCTCGACGACCTCGCCATCGCCGACGTCATCCACGCCGCCGCCTTCTTCAACTGGGCGAACCGCCTGATGCTGACCCTGGGGGAACCCGCCCTTCCGGCCGCGGCCTGAGTTCATCGACAAGTCACTTGCATGATGCAACGTCATCGGCGCATCCTCGGCGCCGATGACGAAGCCGGCTCCCGACCGCGCGGCGCGCGCGCGCAAGCTGCTCGAAGGCCCGATCCTGCCGACGCTGCTGGCGCTGGCGGCCCCCAACTTCGCGGTCATGCTGGCCCAGACGACGGCCAGCTTCGCCGAGAGCTACTATGTCGGGCTCCTCGGAACCGAGGCGCTGGCAGGGGCGGCGCTCGTCTTCCCGCTCTTCATGCTGATGCAGATGATGTCGGCGGGCGGCATGGGCGGCGGCATCGCCTCGGCGGTGGCCCGCGCCGTCGGCGCCGGGCGGCACGACGATGCCGAGGCGCTGGCGCTGCACGCCGTCGTCATCGCGCTCGCCTTCGGCCTCGCCTTCACCGCCGCGGCGCTCGTCGGCGGGCCCGCGCTCTATCGTGCCATGGGCGGCGAAGGCGCCGCGCTCGCGGCGGCGATCGCCTACTCCAACACCGTCTTCCTCGGCGCCGTCCTGCTGTGGCTGCTCAACAGCCTCGCCAACGTGCTGCGCGGCAGCGGCAACATGGTGCTGCCGGCCCAGGTGCTGGCGACGGGCGGCATCGGCGTCATCCTGCTCGCGCCCGTCCTGATGTTCGGGCTGGGGCCGATCCCGGGGCTCGGCATCGTCGGCGCCGGTGCCGCGCTCGTCGTCTTCCACGGCGCCGGCTCGGCGGTGATGGTGGCGAGCCTCGTGCGCGGCAACGGGCTCGTCCGGCTGACGCTCGCCCATCCGCTGCGCTGGCGGCATTTCGCCGAGATCCTCAGGGTCGGCATGTTCGGCGTCGCCAGCACGCTGGTCTCGAATCTGGCGGTCGCGACCGCGACCGGGCTGGTCGGCCTGCACGGGGCGGCCGCGCTCGCCGGCTACGGGCTCGGCCAGCGCATGGAATATCTCCAGATCCCGATCGCCTTCAGCTTCGGCTCGGCCCTGGTGGCGATGGTCGGCATGAATGTCGGGGCGGGCCAGCGCCGCCGCGCCCTGCTCGCGGCCTGGGCCGGCTCGCTGGCGGTCGCCGCCGTCACCGCCCTGATCGGCGTCGCGACGGCCCTCTTCCCGCGCCCCTGGCTCGGGCTCTTCACCGCCGATCCGGCGGTCGTCGCGGCGGGCGCCGACTATTTCGCCATCGTCGGCCCCGCCTACGCCTTCTTCGGGCTCGGCATGGCGCTCTACTTCGCCGCCCAGGGCACCGGCCGGATGGCCTGGCCGCTGGCGGCCGGCATCATCCGTCTCGCCATCATCGCCGCCGCCGGCTGGGTCGCCGCCCACCTCCTCGATCTCGGGCTCGCCGGCACCTACGCGGTGATTGCGGCGGCCCTGGTGGTCTTCGGCCTCGTCAACGCCGTGCCGTGGCTGCTGCGCCTCTTCGATCCGGCCTGGACCGGCAGCCCGGCCGCCGCCACCGTTCAGAAGGCCGCGCGGTAGCGCCGGACCAGTTCGTCGGGCGCCAGTCCGTCGAGTTCCGCCAGCTCGGCGCGCTTGACGCCGAGAAAGGCGTCGGCGAGCGCCGCCGGCATCAGGTCGCGCCCGTCCGCGGCAAACCGTTCCAGTGCCGCCGGCAGGCTGGTCGGCAGCCGCTCGACGCCGAGGCGCGCCAGGTCGGCCGCCGGCAGGCCGTCGGGATCGCCCTCGAACGGCGCGTCGGGCGGCAGTCGGTCCCGGATGCCTTCCAGTCCGGCCCGCACCAGGAGCGCGAGCACGAGATGGGGATTGGCGGCACCGTCGGTCGCCCGGAACTCGATGTTGAACTGTTCGGCCTCCGGCCGTCCGGTGCCGGGGCGGACGGGACAGATGCGCAGCGCCGCCTCGCGGTCGCGCACCGCCAGCGTGTTGTAGGCGGCGCTCCAGCGATGCGGTTGCAACCGTTCGTAGGAGACGACAGTCGGCGCCGTCACCGCCACCATCGCCGGCAGTCGCCGCCGCACCCCGGCGACGAAGGAGGCTGCCACCGACGAGAGGCCGGTCTCCGAGGCCGGGTCCCAGGCCGCCGGCCGACCGGCGCCGTCGAGGAAGCTGAAATGGAGATGGGCGCCGCTGCCGACCCCACCCGGCGCCCCGATCGGGGTGAAGGAGGCATGCTCGCCGAAGGACTGGGCAACCGCCCGCACGACCTCGCGCAGGACCGCCGAGCGGTCCGCGACGGCAATGCCGACCGCCGGCACGATCGGCACCTCGACCTGCTGCGGCGCGAACTCGGGGATCACCGTCTCCGCCGGCACCCCGGCACGGGCGAGCGCCGCCACCAGCCGGTCGGCGAAGGGCCGGATGCGGCGGAAGGCCGACAGCGAGAAGGGATCGCCCAGACGGTGCTCGAGGCCGGTATAGAGAAACTCGTGCTCGAAGGCGCCCTTGAGATGGAGGCCCGCCTCGCGCTCCAGGTCGGCCAGCGCCGCCTCGAGGAAGGCGCGCGGGCAGCAGTCCCACGGATCCCCCGAGCGGGTGCGGAGATGGCCGAGTGCGATCCGCACCGGCGGCTCGTCCGGCGCCGCCGCGATCTCGGTCAGGGTCGCCGGGTCGGGCACGATGAAGACGTCGCCGCGCGCGCCGAAGGCGTTGTCGGCGAGCGTGCCGAACGGCGTCAGCATCAGGTTGGCGGGCGGCCAGCCGACGCCCCAGCGGCAGCGGTAGGGCCACTCGTGCCCCAGCACCCCCTTGCCGCGGAAGACGCCGCCCAGGTCGACCTGGCCGACGAAGACGATCTCCTGTTCCCCCGGTCGCGAATCCGCCATGCTCGCCTGCCCCCTTCGCTTGGCCCGTGCCGGCCGATGATCCCTCGCTTCGGGCCGGAAAAGAAACCGTCATGCCGCCTTCCGTCCACGCCCTGCTCGCCCCCGACGAACCGCCTTCGGTCACCGTCGACCGTCCCGACGGCGCCTCGCCCTTCCTCTTGACCTGCGACCACGCCGCGCACCGGGTGCCGCGGCGGCTCGGCGACCTCGGTGTCGCCGAGGCCGACCGGCTCCGCCACATCGGCTGGGACATCGGCGCCCTCGCGGTTGCGCGCACGGTCGCCATGCGTCTCGACGCGACGCTGGTCGCGGCCGGCTATTCCCGCCTCGTCATCGACCTCAACCGGCCGCCCGGCGCGCCCGACTGGATCCCCGAGATTTCGGACGGGACCCCGGTCCCGGCCAACCGGAACCTTGCGGAAGACGAGCGGGCGGCCAGGGTGGCGGCGCTCTTCGACCCCTATCACGGCGCCATCTCCGCCCTGCTCGACCGCCGGCGGGACGCCGGCCGGCCCACCTTCCTCGCCTGCATCCACAGCTTCACGCCGCGGATGCGCGGGCGGGACCGGCCGTGGCATGTCGGCGCCTGCCACGGCCCCGACCCGGCGATGGCACGGCTCCTCGCCGACGCGCTGCGCCGCGATCCGGCGCTCGTCGTCGGCGTCAACCAGCCCTATTCCTGCAGCCGCACCAGCGACTATGCGGTACCGGTCCATGGCGACGACCGCGGCCTGCCGTCGGTCCTGATCGAGATCCGGCAGGACCAGATCACGGACGAGGCCGCCGCGGTCGCCTGGGGTCACCGCCTCGCCGACGCACTGGCGGCCATCGAACGCCCCCTCCTCGAACTCGGAGCAGGCCCGTGACCATTCCCGCCATCGACGCGCCCGGCGGCGCCTACCGCGAGCGTACGATCGACCCGCGCCGCACGGCGCTGCTGTCGATCGACATGCAGAATGCCGAGTGGAGCCCCGCGGCGCTGGCGCGCGCCCGCGCCGGCGATCCGGCCGTGGCCGGCAAGCGCGAACTGATGGAACGGATCGAGCGGGTGCTGATCCCGAACCAGCGCCGCCTCCAGGCGGCGGCGCGCCGCGCCGGCATCGAGGTCGTCTACACCGTCATCGAAAGCCTGACGCAGGACGGGCGGGACCGCAGCCTCGACCACAAGATCTCGCGCATCCATCATCCCAAGGGAAGCTGGGAGGCCGGAATCATCCCGGCCGTCGCGCCCGAGGGCGACGAGATCGTCATCCCCAAGACCTCGTCCGGCATCTTCAACAGCACCAACGTCGAGTACGTGCTGCGCAATCTCGGGATCGAGTTCCTGGTCGTCTACGGCATCTATACCGACCAGTGCGTCGAATCGGCGGTCCGCGACGCCGCCGACCGCGGCTTCCTGGTCACCCAGGTCGAGGACTGCTGCGCCGCCGAGACGGAGGCGAACCACCGCCGCTCGATCGCGGCGATGGGCGGCCACTATGGCCGCGTGCGTTCGACCGCGGAGACGATCGCCGAGATCGAGCGGCTGTCCGGCCGCTGAACCTTGCCCCCGCCTGGCGCGTTGACGCTCCCAGAAGCCGCCTCGCCCAGTCCCCGATCGGGCGGCGAACGAGCCGGCAAGGGAAAGGCAATGCGATGGACCGACGATCCGGTTCCGCGTGCGCGCCGGGTGGCGCGCGATGACCGGGACGACCGAGGCGCGCTTCGCGGGCATGCGGGTGCTCGTCCTGGAGGACGAGGCGCTGGTCGCGATGCTGCTGGAGGACATGCTGGCCGACCTCGGCTGTGAGACGGTCGGCCCCTTCGCCGAACTCGCCGACGCCGAGGCCTTCGTCGCCGCCGAACCGGCCGGCGCCGACGCTGCGATCATCGACGTCAACGTCGCCGGCGAGGCCAGCTACCCGCTGGCGACCCGCCTCGCCGAAGGCGGCATCCCCTTCGCCTTCAGCACGGGCTACGACCCGGCCGGCATTCCGGCCGAATGGCGTGGCCGTCCTGCCCTGTCCAAGCCCTTCATGCTCCCGGACGTGGAGCGGGTGCTCCGGTTGCTGCGGAGCACCGCCCCGGCATGACGCCGGGCCCCGCCTACGCCCGGCCTGCGCCGAAGAAGCGGCCCAGCCGGTCGACCGCCTCGTCCAGGATCTCGTCGCGCTTGGCGAAACAGAAGCGCGCATAGTTGCGCACCGATCCTTCGGCATAGAGGGCGCTGACCGGAATGGCGGCGACCTTCGCCTCGGCGGTGATGTGCTTGCAGAAGGCTTCGTCGTCGCCGTTGAAGCCGAGCGGCCGGAAGTCGGCATTGACGAAATAGGTGCCCTCGCACGGCAGCACCTCGAAGCCGATGCGGGTGAGGCCGGCGGCGAGGCGGTCGCGCTTGGCCTGCATCCCGCCGGCGAGCCCGTCGAAATACTCCGCCCCCTTCTCCAGGCCGTGCGCCACCGCCCGCTGCAGATTGGGCGGGGTGGTGAAGACGAGGAACTGGTGGGCGCGCATGACCGGGGCCAGCAGCGCCGGGGCGGCCGTGACGTAGCCGACCTTCCACCCGGTCAGCGAAAAGGTCTTGCCGGCCGAGCCGATCTTCAGGCAGCGCTCGCGCATGCCGGGCAGGGTGATGAGGCTCTCGTGCCGCCGCCCGTCGAAGACGATGTGCTCGTAGACCTCGTCGCACACGGCATAGGCGTCGTGCTTCTCGAGGAGGGCCGCGATCTCGCCCAGTTCCTCGCGGGTGAAGACCTTGGCGGCCGGGTTCATCGGCGTGTTGAGCAGCACCAGCTTGGTGCGGTCGCTGAAGGCGGCCTTCAGCCGCTCCACCGGCAGGTCCCAGGCCGGCGGCGCCAGCGGCACCAGCTTCGGGATGCCGCCCGCCCGCCGCACGATCGGCAGGTAGCTGTCGTAGAGCGGGTCGAACAGCACCACCTCGTCGCCGGGCTCGATGAGGCCGAAGAGGCAGGATGCCAGCGCCTCGGTCGCGCCCGAGGTCACCAGCACCTCGCGCTGCCAGTCGATGTCGAGACCGTAGAAGCGCCGTCCGTGCGCCGCCACCGCCTGCCGCAACTCGGGGATTCCCGTCATCGGCGGGTACTGGTTCGGCCCGTCGATGACGGCGTCCGCCGCGGCCCGGAGGACGTCCTCCGGGCCGCGGTCGTCGGGGAAGCCCTGGCCGAGATTGACGGCGTCATGGGCGCGGGCAAGCTGCGACATGACCTCGAAGACGGTCGTGCCGTAGCCGGAGAGGATGCTGTTGGCGGGCTTCACCGGCAGGGCTCCGGACGCAGAGGTGGGATCAGTGGATCTCGTCCGCCTCGCCCATCGCCTTCTTCAGCTTCTCGATGTCGAAGTCGGGGCTCTTGGCGGCGTCGAGGATGACCTTCTCGCGGCGGGTCAGCAGGTCGACGGCGGCCGGGATCTTCTTCACGGCGTCCGCCGGCACCACCACCGCGCCGTGGCGGTCGGCATGGATGAGGTCGTTCGAGCTGACGATCATGCCGGCGACCTGCACCTGGCCGCCGAAATCGACGAGATGGACGTGGGCGTGGGAGGGCGCATAGGACGCCGCCAGCATCTGGAAGCCGTCCGCCACCATGTCGAGGTCGCGGATGCAGCCGTCGGTGACGACGCCGAGGCAGCCGAGCCCCTTGTGGATGTTGGTCTGGACCTCGCCCCAGAAGGCGCCGAAACCGACGTCCGGCCCGTCGAGGTCCTGGATGACCGAGACGGTCGGCCGCGGGCCGGCCGCGACATACTCGTAGTAGCCGGTGCGCTGCTGGCGCATCGCCGCCTTGTCGCGGGTGGGCACGTGCTTGGAGCGGATCATCGCTGTCCGCGCATAGCCGATGATCGGCTTGAGGTGCGGGAACGGGCAGTGCAGGTGGCGCACGGTGAAGCCGGTCGCGCGGCGCTCGGGCGAGGTCAGTTCGAGCGCGTTGCAGATGGTCGGCGTGTCCCAGGCGGTGAGCGCGTCGAGGTCGGCCTGCGTCAGGTTGGTCATCGGGTTTCCTCCTTGTTCAATCGGTGGCGGGCGTCGCGCCCTCCGCGACCGCGGCGCCGCCCGCGAGCAGCGCCGCGATCTCGGCCGCGGCGAAGCCGGCCTCGGCCAGGATCTCGGCCGTGTGCTGGCCGAGCCGCGGCGGCAGGCGGCGGATCGCGGCGGGCGTCCGCTCGTAGCGGACGGGATGGCCGAGGAAGACGAGGTCGCCCTCGCTCTCGTGCCGGTGCGTCTCGAAGAACCCGGTCGCCGCCAGGTGCGGACAGTCGAGCACCTGGTCGAGGTCCTGGACCGGCATCGCCGGGATGTCGGCCGCGTCGAAGTCGCGTTGCCATTCGCCCGTCGTCCTGGCCGGCATGGCGTCGGCCACCATGCCGTAGAGGTCGCCGACATGGCGGCTGCGGGTCGCGCCGTCGGTCACCCGCGGGTCGTCCGCCATCTCCGGCCGGCCGATCAGGCGGAACAGGCGCTGCCACTGCTGCACCGTGTAGGGCAGGACGCCGATATGGCCGTCGGCCGTGCGGTAGGGACGGCGATAGGGAGCCAGGACGCGGCCATAGCCCGCGGGCCCGAGCGGCGGCGCGAAGCTGCGGCCGGCCATGTGCTCCGGCAGCAGGAAGGCGACCATGGTCTCGTACATCGGGATCTCGATCGCCTGGCCTTCGCCGCTGCGCTCGCGGTGGAAGAGCGCGGCGTTGATCGCCGAGGCGACGGTCAGGCCGACCAGCTTGTCGACCATCGAGGACGGTACGTAGCGCGGCTCGCCGGCGAAGCTCGCCTGCAGCGCCGCCAGCCCGGAGGCGCCCTGGATGACGTCGTCGTAGGCGGGCCGCCAGCCGTGCGGTCCGTCGCGGCGATAGCCGTAGGCGGCGCAGTGGATGAGACGCGGGTTGCGGGCGCGCGCCGCCTCCGGCCCGAAGCCGAGCCGGTCCATGGCCTGCGGCCGCATCGAATGCATCAGCACGTCGGCCCCGGCGACGAGGCGGCCGAGCGCCGCCCGGCCCGCCTCCTGCTTGAGGTCGAGCACGACCGAGCGCTTGTTGCGGTTGACGGCGAGGAAGCCCGCCCCCATGCCGGGATTGCGCGCGGGCGCGATCGAGCGGGTGATGTCGCCGTCCGGCGTCTCGACCTTGACGACGTCGGCGCCGAGATCGCCCAGCGTCTGCGACGCCAGCGGCCCGAGGAAGACCGCCGTCAGGTCGACGACGCGGATGCCGTCGAGCGGGCCGGGCGCCGTCATCGCGCGAGCGGCCCGTTGGCCGAGCCGTCGCGCAGGTCGGTCAGGACATGCACGAGCGCCGGCCCGTCATGGGCGAGCGCGGCGCGGAAGGCCGGCTCGAACTCCGCCGTCTCGCGCACCGTCCAGGCGGCGGCGCCGTAACCGCGGGCGAGCGTCGCGAAGTCGGGGCTGCGGACCCGCACGCCGTGATAGGCCTCGGCGCCGTAGCGGCGATGCTGGTGGATCAGGATCGAGGCATAGGCCTGGTTGTCGCAGAGCACGACCTTGACCGGGATGCCCTCCTCCACCGCCGTCGCCAGTTCCGACCCCGTCATCAGGAAGCCGCCGTCGCCGACGAAGGCGACCACGGCGGCGTCCGGCCGGGCCAGCGCCGCGCCGATGGCGCCCGGGACGCCGGCGCCCATCGCCCCGACCTCCGGGGCGACCTGGGTCAGGGGCCGCCGCCACGGATAGTGGCGATAGACCCAGCTGCCGAAGGTGCCGGCGTCGGTCGCGATCATCGCGTCCGCCGGCACCGCGCCGGCGACCGCCGCGATCACCTTCACCATGTCGACCGCGCCGATCGCCGGCCGCTGGTCGAAGCCGGCATGGGCGGCCTCGGCGGCATGGACCTGGTCGCGGCGGGCGAGGCGCGCGGCGGGCGGCGGCGGCATCGCCGCCGCCAGCGCCTCCAGCGTCGGCGCGAGGTCGCCCGAGAGGTGGATGTCGACGCCGGCGGCGGCCGCCACGGCCGGGTCGGGATGCAGCAGCACGACCGTCTGGTCGGGGCGAACGAAGGTGAATTCCTCCGTCGTCATGTCGTCGAGCCGGCTGCCGACCGAGACGACGAGGTCGGCCTCGGCCCAGAGCGCGCGGATGTAGGGCTCGCGCGTCAGGCCGAGATGGCCGGCATAGGCGGGATGCGCGCTGGGCAGGCAGTCCTGGCGCCGGAAGGCGGCGACGGCGGGCGCCCCGGCGCGGTCGAGGAAGCCGATCAGTTCGGCATGGGCGCGCTCGTTGCCGACCATCTCGCCGAACACCACGACCGGAAGCCGCGCCGCGGCGATCGCGGCGGCCGCCGCCGCGACGGCGTCGGGCGCGGAGACGGCGGGGATGCGGCGCGGCGGGCGCGGGATCGTGCCGCCGTCGAACTCCGCCTCCGTCACGTCCTCGGGCAGGACGACGACCACCGGGCCGGGCCGCCCGGAGGTGGCGGTGCGCCAGGCGCGTGCGGTCGCCTCGGCCACGTCCTCCGGTCCGAAGGGCTGGATCACGGCCTTGGCGATGGCGCCGAAGAAGCGGCGGTAGTCGACGCCCTGGAACGCCTCGCGGTCCTGGACCCGTCGCGGCACGTCGCCGACGAACAGCAGCAGCGGCGTCGAATCCTGCATCGCGGTGTGGATGCCGATGGCGGCGTTGGTCGCCCCCGGCCCGCGGCTGACGAAGACGGCGGCCGGGCGCCCGGCGATCTTGCCGTAGGCCTCCGCGGCGAAGGCGGCCGAGCCCTCGTGCCGGGCGTTGACGAGGCGGATGCGGTTGCGCGCCCGGCGCAGTCCCTCCAGCACGGCGAGGAAGCTCTCGCCCGGGACGGTGAAGCCGACGGTCACGCCGTGCTCGACCAGGGTCGCGACGAGGGCGTCGCCACCGGACATCCGTGCCATCGTCGCTATCCCTGGGCGGTGGAAGGTGGGATGGCGACGCTACCCAAGCGCCCGGAGGGTGGCAAGCGGCCTATGCCTCGCGCACGAACCGGCCATAGGCGCCGCGGAAATGCAGCAGCGGCGTGCGCTCGGGATCGCGTTCCAGCGCCTCCACCCGGCCGACGATGATGGCATGGTCGCCGCCCTCGTGGACCGTCTCCTTGCGGCAGACGACCCAGCCGACCGTGCCCGGCAGCAGCGGGCAGCCATGCAGGCCCGGGCGATGCTCGACGCCGGCCCAGCGGTCGGTGCGGACCGAGGCGAAGCGGGCCGACAGCCGCGACTGGCCCTCGGCCAGGATGTTGACGGCGAAGTGCCGGCCGTCGCGGAAGGCGGGCCAGGTCTCGGCCGTCCATTCCAGGCAGAAGAGGATGAGCGGCGGATCGAGCGACAGCGAGGTGAAGGAGGAGACGGTGACCCCGGCGGGACGACCGTCGCCGTCGACCGCCGTCGCGATCGCGACGCCGGTGGCGAAGCTGCCCATCACGTCGCGGAACTGGCGATGATCGAACGGCATGGCGCCCAGATGGTGGCAAGGCCGTCTGGTCTAAAGCATGGCGGCGGCGGCGCCAACATGGGAACGGGCACGCCGGCGCGATTCCGCATCGCGAGACGCTGGACGCCGGCGGCAGCGCTGGCGACAATGCCGGCATGAACCGCCTCGCGCCGCAGCCGTTGCAGCATTTCTACCGGACGGCCGCCCTGCCCTGCCCGTATCTCGACGGGCGGATGGAGCGGAAGGTGCTGACGGAGATCGCGGGCCCGGCCGCCGCCGCGCTCTACAACGGCCTGTCGCGGGCGGGCTTCCGGCGCAGCCACCACCTCGCCTATCGCCCGGCCTGCGCCGGCTGCAACGCCTGCGTGCCGGTGCGGGTCGCCGTCGGCCCGTTCGTCGCCAGCCGCAACCTGCGCCGGCTGGCCCGCATCAGCGAGGATCTGGCGACGGCCGAGGAGCCGGCACGGGCGACCGGCGAGCAGTACCGGCTCTTCAGCCGCTACCAGCGCTCGCGCCACGCCGAGAGCGACATGGCGACCATGACCTACGGCGACTACCGCGCCATGGTCGAGGACAGCCCGATCGAGACGCGGCTGGTGACGCTGCGCGGCGCCGGCGGCCAGCTCTACGCCGCCTGCCTCGCCGACCGGCTCGACGACGGCTGGTCGGCCGTCTACAGCTTCTTCGAGCCGGACCAGCCGCGACGCAGCCTCGGCACCGTGCTCGTGCTGCGCCTGCTCGAACTGGCCGCCGACCAGGGCCTGCCCTACGTCTATCTCGGCTACTGGATCGCCGACAGCCGCAAGATGGCCTACAAGACCCGCTTCCAGCC
>NZ_JAYSFE010000066.1:0-6374 GCF_041913585.1 Allostella sp. | reverse complement strand
TCGGCTACTGGATCGCCGACAGCCGCAAGATGGCCTACAAGACCCGCTTCCAGCCGCTGGAGGCGCTCGGCCCCGGCGGCTGGACGACGATGGCCCCTGCCCCCGCCATCCCCGACCCGCTGCTCCTGTCGGCCGACGCCGCCGATTGAGCGATGCTAGGACTGGGCATCCAGTTCCAACCGTAGCGCCTCCACCCGCCGCGTAAGGCCAGGACGATATTCGGTCACGGTTCGCCAGACGGACTCGTGATCGACATCGGCATAGCCATGCGCGAGCAGATTGCGGAAGGCCACGACGCGAGGGAGCTCCGGTATCCGTCCGGCAAGAACGGGATCGATCTTGCTCAATCGATTGAGCGCTTCACCAACGATGATGCTCTGACGCTCGACCGCCGAGCGAATCATCCGATCGGCAAGATAGTCGGACAGGTTGCGCCCCTCGACAAAGTCTGCGATGGCACCCGCCGCATCGGCCACGTCCCAGAGCAGCGCGCGCGGATCACGCAGCATAGAGGCGCCGCCGGTGCCGCTCGATGCTCGACCGGACGTAGGGGTTGCGTATGGCCGAGGTCATGACGAGATCGACCTTCCGGCCGTAGACCCTCTGAAGGGCATCGCGCAGGTCGAAATATTCGTTCAGTCCGGGCGTATGACCGGGCTCGTAGTCCACGAGCAGGTCGATATCGGAGCGTTCGGGATCGAAGTCGACGCGCCGCGCTGCGGAACCGAACAGGTCGAGCCGGCGCACATGAAAGCGTCGGCACAATTCGGCGATCACCGCCGGGTCGGCCTCGATCAGCGTCCCGTCCATGGGCGCAGCCTACTCGAACGGGCGTCTGCCCGCCACGTCGCCAGCGCGCAGACTGCAGGACACGGCTGCGCTTGTACGCTCACCCGAACTTCTGGTTTTTCGGGAAGCCGTTGGGGGGCAGGCGGCCGGCGGTGGCGCGGGCGCCGAGCCAGGGTTCGAGGTCGGTCTCGGTGCGGGTGCGCTCGCCGATCTTCCACGTCAGGCCGTCGGCACGGGCGAAGACCTTGACGTCGGCGAGGCCGCCGTCCTTGTACTTCTGCAGGATGACGCCGCGGCCGCGGGCCAGCGTCGGCACCTCCTCCAGCTTGAAGACCAGGAGCCGCCGGTTGTCGCCGACGACGGCGACATGGTCGCCCGCCGCCGGGACGCAGATCCTGGCCTCGACCGCGCCCGAAACGTTCAGCACCTGGCGGCCGGCACGGGTCTGGGCCAGCATCTCGTTCTCTTCGACCAGGAAGCCGCGGCCGTCGCTCGCCGCCACCAGCAGGGTGCGGCCCGGCCGGTGCGGGAACATCGTCACCACGTCGTGATCGTTCGGCAGGTCGATCATCAGGCGGATCGGCTCGCCGAAGCCGCGGCCGCGCGGCAGCTTGTCCGCGGCCAGCGTGTAGAAGCGGCCGTTGGTGGCGAAGAGGAGGATGCGGTCGGTCGTCTCGGCCTGGACGAGGAAGCGGCCGCGGTCGCCGTCCTTGTGCTTCAGGTCGGCGTCGGAATCGACATGGCCGCGGACGGCCCGCACCCAGCCCTTCTCCGACAGCAGGATGGTGATCGGCTCGCGCTCGACCATCGCCTCGGGCGGGACCTCGGCGACGAGCGGCGCGCTCTCGATCGCGGTGCGGCGGCGGCCGAGCGGCGTGTCGCCGCCGAAGCTCTCCTGGATCTCCTTGATCTCGCGGCCGATCGCCCGCCAGCGCTTGCGCTCGCTCTCCAGCAGCCCCTGGAGACCCGACTGCTCCGTCGCCAGCTTGTCGCGCTCGCGCCGGATCTCGATCTCCTCCAGCCGCCGCAGTGCGCGCAGCCGCATGTTGAGGATGGCCTCGACCTGGATTTCCGTCAGCGCCCAGCGCCGGATCATCTCGGCCTTCGGGTCGTCCTCCTCGCGGATGATGCGGATCACCTCGTCGATGTTGAGGAAGGCGACGAGGTAGCCGTCGAGCACTTCCAGCCGCCGCGCGACCTCCGCCAGGCGGTGCCGGCTGCGCCGGACCAGGACCTCGTGGCGATGGTCGAGGAAGGCCTGGAGCGCCTCCTTCAGGCTCATCACCCGCGGCACGCCCTGGGCGTCGAGCACGTTCATGTTGAGGCCGATGCGCGCCTCCAGTTCGGTCGCGCGGAAGAGCGATTCCATCAGCACCGCGGCATCGACGGTGCGGCTCTTCGGCTCCAGCACGAGGCGGATGTCCTCGGTCGATTCGTCGCGCACGTCGGCCAGCAGCGGCAGCTTCTTCTCCGACAGCAGGGTCGCGATGCGCTCGACCAGGCGCGACTTCGCCACCTGGTAGGGAATCTCGGTGACGACGATCTGGTAGAGCCCGTGCGACAGCTTCTCGGCCGTCCAGCGGGCCCGCACCCGGAAGCTGCCGCGGCCCGTCTCGTAGGCGGTGCGGATCGCGTCCGGCCCCTCGACAAGGACGCCGCCGGTCGGGAAGTCCGGCCCCTTCACATGGTCGAGCAGGTCGACGGGGGCGACCTTGGTCTCCTCCAGCATGGCGAGGAGCGCGCCGCAGAGCTCGCCGACATTGTGTGGCGGGATGCTGGTCGCCATGCCGACCGCGATGCCGGCCGAGCCGTTGGCGAGCAGGTTGGGAAAGCGCGCCGGCAGCACCACCGGCTCCTCGCCTTCGCCGTCGTAGGTCGGCCGGAAGTCGACCGCGTCCTCGTCGATGCCGGCGAGCAGGGCCTGGGCGACCTCGGTCAGGCGCGCCTCGGTGTAGCGCATGGCCGCCGCGCCATCGCCGTCGATGTTGCCGAAATTGCCCTGTCCGTCGACCAGCGGATAGCGCGCGGCGAAGTCCTGGGCGAGGCGCACCAGCGCGTCGTAGACGGACTGGTCGCCGTGCGGATGGAACTTGCCGATGACGTCGCCGACGACGCGGGCCGACTTCTTGGGGCTGGTCGCCGGGTCGAGGCGAAGCTGGCGCATCGCGAACAGGAGCCGGCGATGCACCGGCTTCAGCCCGTCGCGGACGTCGGGCAGCGAGCGCGCCATGATGGTCGAGAGCGCATAGGAGAGGTAGCGCTCGCCCAGCGCATCGGCCAATGCGACGTCGCGGATCTCGGAAGTGTCCGTCATGGCTCTCGAATATCTGGTGGTTTCGACGGCGCACCGCCGCCGCCCATAGTAGCCAGCCGGACGATCCGGTCAACGAGGCGGCCGCGCGCCGCCGGCGCGCCGCCGCGACCGAGGGCCGCGAAGACGTGCCCGTCGAGGAAATGGCCGGTGAGGCGGAGGCCGTCCAGCACGTCAGCCGGCACCGCCGCCCCCGGCCCGCGCAGGAAGGCCGGCAGCGGCAGCAGCCGGTCGGCATAGGGTCGTCCCGCCGCCTCCGACACGGCGCGGCCGGTGCGCGGCGACACCCAGCGCAGCCCCTCCGTCGTTCCCGTCACGGCGCAGCGCGCGAGATCGAGTCCGAAGCCGAGTTCGGCCAGCAGGTCGACCTCCCAGCGGACATAGGCGGCGGCCCAGCCGGCGTCGGCGTCGAGGCGGGTCAGCAGGTCGGCCATCCCGTCGAAGGCGTGCGGGTGCGGCTCGCGCTCGGGCAGGGCGGCGTCGGCGACGGCGGCGGCGGCGACCAGCGCCGCCAGCCGGTCGGGGTCGGCGAGCAGCCGGGCGGCGTGGCCGAGGACGAGTTCGCCCGTCAGCGTGCCGAGCTGGTCGTCGAGCCGGGCGCGCCAGCGGGCGGCGATGCGGTTGCCCGGCTGGAAGACCGGGCCGGCCCGCCGGCCGGCGCCGCCATGGACGAGCCCGGACCAGCGGCCGTGGCCGCGGGTCAGCACGGAGGCGACGGCATCCGCCTCGCCGTGCCGGCGCGCCACCAGGACGAAGGCGTCCTCGGCCCATTCCATGGCCGCCGTCAGCCCGCCTCGACCAGGGCCCAGGTCAGCTCGTGCTTGTTCTGGGTCAGGTGCATCAGCCGCGATCCCGGGATCGCCGCGAAGGCGGCCGCGGTCTCGTGGTCGGTCTCGCCCTGGAACTTGATGGTGCAGACGAAGTTGCGCGCCGCGCCGGCGGCCATCCACCGCCGCACCAGGGCGAGGAGGCGCGCCGGATAGCAGATGACGTCCGAGAAGAGCCAGTCGACCGGGCCGAAGGCCGCGGGATCGAGCGAGAAGGCGCTGGCGCCGAGCCAATCGACGCCGGGCAGGGCCGCGACGGACGGCGCCAGCGGCGCCTTGTCGACCGCCGTCACCCGGGCGCCGAGCCGCTGGATCACCCAGGTCCAGCCGCCGGGGCTGGCGCCGAGGTCGACGCAACGCTCGCCCGGCACGGGACGGGTGCCGAGGCGGGTCAGCGCCTCCCACAGCTTGAGATAGGCCCGGCTGGGCGGCGCCTCGCGATCCTCGACGAAGCACCACTCGCCATCCGGCACCGGGCTCGAACAGCGCCCTGCCGCGAGCATCGTCCCGGGATCGAGGAGGGTCCAGCTCCCGAGCGGCGCCGACGGCGGCAGGTCGGGGAAGACGAGCGGACGGGCCGCCACCGGCGGCAGCTTCGCGCGGATCAGTTCGGCGCGGCGGAAATGGCCGATGGCATGGAGGTGCCAGTTGCGCTGGACGGCGCGGAGCCGGCGGGCGGCGTCGCCGATCGAGGCGATCGGATGCAGCACGGGATCGTGCCAGACGTTGCGCGCCCAGGCGGCGGGCCGGGCCGGGCCGGGGGCGGCGACGAGGTCGCCCAGCAGCGACGTCCCCTCCCCCAGCTCGGTCAGGAGCTGGGGGAGGAAGCCGTCGGCCGGAACGTAGATGGTCTGTCCGAAAGGTGTGGCGTCGGTCACCGCGGGATCGCCGACGGCCCCTGTCGGCGTCCGCGCGGAGCCGATCCCCGCGTCAGACGACCTTGTCCGTCGTCGGGTCGATCAGATGCATGTGCGCGAGGTCGGCCGCAAGCGGCATCACCTCGCCCGCCGCCACCGCCGAGGTCGGCTCGACGCGCGCCGCGACCTCGGTGCCGTTGATGCGGAAGTAGAGCAGCGTCTCCATGCCCATCGGCTCGACCACGTCGACGGTCACCGAGAAGTCCTGCGGCTGCCCGTTGCCGTAGGGCCGCCGCTCGGTCATGTGCTCGGGCCGGAGGCCGAACAGCATGTCCTTGCCGACATAGGGCTTGTAGCGCGCCGTTCGCGACTCCGGCAGCGGCAGGGAGACCTCGCCCATGCGGGCGACGAGGGCCCCGGAGGCCTCCTCGAGTCGGCAGGGAATGAAGTTCATCGACGGCGAGCCGATGAAGCCGGCGACGAACTTGGTGGCCGGCGCGTGGTAGAGGTCGTTCGGCGCCCCCACCTGCTCGATCCGGCCGCCGTTCATGACGACGACGCGGTCGGCCAGCGTCATCGCCTCGACCTGGTCGTGGGTGACGTAGACGGTGGTGGTGCGGACCTTCTGGTGCACCTTCTTGATCTCGGTGCGCATCTGCACGCGCAGCTTGGCATCGAGGTTCGAGAGCGGCTCGTCGAAGAGGAAGACCTTCGGGTCGCGGACGATGGCACGGCCCATCGCCACGCGCTGGCGCTGGCCGCCCGAAAGCTGCTTGGGCTTGCGTGCCAGGAGCTCGGTGATGTCGAGGATGCGGGCGGCATTCTCGACCCGCTGCTTGATCTCCTCCTTCGCCACCTTCTTCAGGCGGAGGCCGAAGGACATGTTCTCGTAGACCGTCATGTGCGGATAGAGCGCGTAGTTCTGGAACACCATGGCGATGTCCCGGTCCTTCGGCGGCACGTCGTTGACGACGGTGCCGCCGATCGCGATGTCGCCGTCGGTGATCTCCTCCAGGCCGGCGATCATCCGCAGCGTCGTGGACTTGCCGCAGCCGGACGGCCCGACCAGCACCACGAACTCCTTGTCCGCGATGTCGAGATCGATGCCGCGCACCGCCAGCGTGTCGTCGTACTTCTTGACCACCTTGCGCAACGTAACCTGGGCCATGCAGCCTCTCCCCTCTCCTGTTCCCGTGGCTGGTCTCAGCCCTTGGTGGCGCCCGCCGTCAGGCCGGCGATGTAGTAGTCCATGAGGAACGCGTAGATGATCAGGGGTGGCGCCGCTCCGAGCAAGGCCCCGGTCATGATCTGGCCCCAGTTGAACACGTCACCCTTGATCAGGGTGGTGATGATGCCGACCGGCAGCACCAGCTGGTCGGTCGAGGTCGTGAACGCGAGCGGGTAGAGGAACTGCGCCCAGGACACCGTGAAGGCGAAGATCGTCGCCGCGATGATGCCGGGCAGGGCCACCGGGATGAAGATCTTGGTCAGGGTCTGGATATAGCTCGCCCCGTCGATGATCGCCGCCTCGTCGAGTTCCTTCGGGATCGAGGCGAAGTAGCCGATCATGATCCAGGTGCAGAAGGGCAC